>NZ_JBQOJA010000008.1:0-126882 GCF_054971385.1 Marinococcus tarijensis
ATCTCAGCCTGCGGATTCGCCTGGAAACCGGAAACCATCGACGACAACTCGTCAAGTCCATATTTTGGTGAAGAGCCTATTTTATACATTTATAGAAAATTTATTCCCTTACCATCCTATCATGGTTCTTTAGTACCCGTATAGTTGCTTTCTTTTGTCTTTTTTCTGTCCTGAATCCGGATGATTTTTGGACAGAAGTGATTAAAAGGATGAAAAAAACAGTTTCATGCTTTATAATATGAATTATTAATGGTTGGTACGTACACTGTGGTGCTGTTCAGCTTAAGTTCTTTGGCCGGAAGCTGAACAGAACCGCTCTGGATATGAAGTCATTTTTGTTTATACAGCCAGTCTGTTGCAACGATTACTTCCTGTCCTTCCTGTATTATTTTGCTTTTTCCTATCTACAGTACTAGTTTATGCCAAAAAACCATTTTTTCTAAAGCAGCTATAAACGCCGCATTTACATTTCAAGAAGGAGAGATATTTACGATGATTTACAAAGTTTTTTATCAAAATAATTTCACAGAAGCTCCTGTACGGGAGAACACCCATTCACTATACGTAGAAGCAGATTCTGAGCGGGAAGTCCGCCGCAAACTCGCCGATAAGCAATTTAATATTGAATTTGTTCAGGGGCTTACTGAAAAACAGCTTGAATTCGAAAAAAGATCTGAAGACTTCCAAGTGGAGAACCTGTAACGTATGAAACAAATAAAACAAAATCAAGTTGCTGTTTTTGCCCTGGGCGGGTTAGGCGAGATCGGCAAAAATACGTACGTGGTTCAATACCAAGATGAAATAATCGTGATCGATGCCGGGATTATGTTCCCGGAAGATGATCTGCTTGGAATTGACTATGTTATTCCCGACTACACATACCTGGTGCGAAACAAAGAAAAAATTAAAGGTGTGTTTATCACCCACGGGCATGAAGACCATATCGGCGGCGTGCCGTTTCTGCTGAAAGAATTAAACGTCCCTATTTACGGCGGACCATTGGCAATTGGGCTGTTAAAAGGAAAGCTTGAAGAACGCGGGCTTTTACGCAAAGCAAAATTAAATACTATCCAGGAGGACCAGCCTGTTGCTTTCAACCATTTAAAAGTGGATTTTTTCCGGACTACTCATAGTATTCCTGATTCTCTGGGTATCAATGTCCATACTCCGGAAGGAAATGTCGTCCATACCGGCGATTTCAAATTCGACTTCACACCTGTAGGCGAACCGGCCAATCTGGCAAAAATGGCTGATATCGGCGAAAAGGGTGTGCTCTGCCTGCTCTCGGACAGCACGAATGCGGAAGTTCCAGGGTTCACTGTATCCGAACGAAAAGTCGGGGACAATATTCGTTCCATCTTCCGCCAGGCCAAAGGAAGAATTATCTTTGCTACATTTGCTTCCAACATCTACCGTCTTCAAAAGGCAGTTGATGCTGCTGTAAAGGACGGCCGTAAAATTGCTGTATTCGGCCGCAGCATGGAATCATCCATTACGATTGGCCAGGAGCTCGGATATATTAATGCACCAAAAGGAACGTTTGTTGAGCCTTCCCAGCTAAATAAACTGCCGGACGATCAGGCAGCTATCTTATGTACCGGGAGCCAGGGAGAGCCAATGGCAGCCCTCTCCCGCGTAGCTCACGGCACGCACCGCCAGATTCAGATTATTCCCGGAGACACTGTCGTATTCTCAAGTTCTCCTATTCCTGGAAATACGACTTCCGTGCACAAAATTATTAACCAGCTCTACCGGGCAGGCGCACGTGTCATTCACGGATCGTTGAACAACATTCACACTTCCGGCCACGGAAGCCAGCAGGAACAGATGCTTATGCTGCGCTTAATGCGTCCGAAATATTTCATGCCGATTCACGGCGAATACCGGATGCTGAAAATGCACTCGAGGCTTGCCCGTGACTGCGGGGTACCGCTTGAAAACTCCTTTATTATGGAAAATGGAGAAGTTCTCGCCCTGACCCGGGATAGTGCCTCTGTCGTAGGCAAGGTGCCTTCCGGTGCTGTTTATGTCGACGGCCACGGCATCGGCGACATTGGTAATATTGTCCTCCGGGACCGCCGCATTTTATCCGAAGAAGGTCTCGTCGTAGTCGTCGTGAGCATCGATATGAAAAACTTTAAGGTGTCAGCAGGTCCGGACTTAATCTCACGCGGCTTTGTTTATATGCGTGAATCTGGAGATTTAATTAACGATGCCCAAAAAACATTAAGTAAGCACCTGGATGAAGTGATGAAGCGTAAAACCAGTCAATGGTCTGAAATTAAATCCGAAATTATCGACAGCCTGGCACCTTATTTATACGAGCGTACGAAACGGCGTCCAATGATTCTCCCTATCATTATGGAAGTGTAAATCATTTCCACCCTGCCTCCGCTATCAATGCGGAGGCTTTTTTGTGTAGATTTTTCGTTTGTTTTTCGTTACAATGGTGATATTGAAAATCATTATCATTTAAACAGGAGTGATTCATATTCAGTTGCATTTACATAAAATCATTGGACGATGGGCTATTTTTACAGCTGGAATTGCTATGCTCGTTTCCTGCAGCAGCGAAGAAAACAATTCTTCCGCAGACAATTCAGAAAGCAGGGAAGAAAATAGAGCATATGAAACAGAGAAAGGCGAGGTTTCTATCCCATCGGATCCTGAAACTATCGTGACTGATTATTATGCCGGGGAGCTGCTGGCAGTTGATGCCGATGTTTCCGGCTCCGGCCCCGACGCTTTTACCAACCCTTTTCTTAAAGATCAGCTGAGCGGTGCAGAGGATATCGGAGCCCCGCTTGACCCCGAACAAGTACTTGAGCTTGATCCGGATTTAATTGTGGTCATGTATGACGACAATTATGAACAGCTGTCGCAGATTGCACCTACAGTTCATATTCCCTACAATCCCGATACAAATGTCCAGGAAACACTTGATACCTTTGGAGAATTGACAAATAATCAGAAAGAAGCTGAAGATTTTAAAGAAACCATTGAGGAAACCGCAGCGGATGCAAAAGAGCGGCTTGAGGGAACCATAGAAGAAGACGATACTTTTGGAATTTACGAATTGACCAACAATAACGACCTTTATGTTTTCGGGGCAAATGGCGGGCGTGGCGGCCAGGCTATTTATAATGCCCTTGATTTGAACGCCCCCGAAAAAATTCAGGAGGAGGTTATGGGAGAAAACGCGCAGGAAGTTTCCATGGAGGTGCTTGAGGAATACTCGGCTGATCATATGTTTATGACTGTCTATGACCCGGAGGACACTGGTAAAAGCAAGGAAAATATTCAGCAATCCGATGTTTGGGCGAACCTGCATGCTGTCCGGAATGATCAGTTTTATTTTCTTGATTTTGACACCTATTATCCGTACGATCCCATTTCCGTAAATGAACAAATTGATTTAATCGCCGATGAACTCACTGAATAATACGCCGCTTTCATACCTAAAAAAGCCCTCCGGCACTGCCGGGGGCTTTTAATTAATGATAGACATACAGCTCTTTGATAATAAGATCCAAAGGATTTTCAGCCATGTATGTTTTCATCTGGGCGATTGTATCATTGCGATTGTCTTCAATACTCTGCAGGGCTTCGCGCAGTGTCTCTTCTGTAAGCTTTTCTTCTTCGAGAACGGCTGCATACCCTTTCTCCTGAAATGATTCGGCATTCAGGATCTGGTCTCCCCTGCTTTGGGCGCGCGTTAACGGCACAATCAGCATTGGCAGATGCAGCGTCAGAAATTCAAAAATAGAATTAGAGCCGCCTCGCGTAATGATTGTATCTGTGGCAGCCAGCACATCCGGCAGTTCTTCATTGACGTATTCGAACTGGCGGTAGTTCGGCTGGTTTTCGAGACTTTCATCTGTATGACCTTTACCGCAAAGATGCACTACCTGATATTTGTCCGTAAGCCAAGGAAGTGCAGCCCGCACCGTTTCATTAATTTTTTTTGCCCCAAGGCTTCCTCCCATAACCGTAAGTACCGGCCGGGAGTCCCCGAACTGAAGAAAATCGAGTCCTTTTCTTTTATCTCCGCGCGTGATTTCTTTACGCACTGGAGAGCCGAGAGCTTTTGCTTTTCCGGAAGGAAAATGAGCTGTCGCTTCGTCGAACGAGGTGAATATTTTTGTCGCAAACCGCTGGGCGATTCTATTGGCAAGTCCTGGCGTGATGTCACTTTCATGAATAATGACAGGGATATTTAATGTTTTAGCCGCGATAATCACCGGTACAGTGACGAAGCCGCCCTTGGAAAACACTACATTCGGTTTAACCTTTTTTAAATACTTACGAGCTTCGAAGCAGCCTTTCACCACACGAAAAATATCAGTAATGTTCTGCCAGTCTATGTAACGGCGCAGTTTACCGGAGCTGATAGCATGGTAGCGTATGCCTCTTCGTTCGATCAGCTCTTTTTCAATACCTTCTTTTGAGCCAATATAGTAAATGTCCCAGTCGCTTTGGTCGAGTTCATTAATCACAGCAATATTCGGCGTAACATGACCGGCGGAGCCGCCGCCGGTAAATACGATCTTTTTCTGCATTTTCCTCATCATCCTATACGTCATTAAGTCTGTGGGGGAAATATTCTCCCGTCTTTTATAATATCATACGCTTACGAAGGTGTAAGTTGTTTCGATAATAAGGAAAACATTTCATGCCAGTATTTTTCCGTCCGGAGCCTTTCTTCTCTTAAATGCTCTTCCACGACTTTTCCCTCCAGCTGCTCATGATGAAGAAAAACTACATCCTGGGTTACAATTAACTGGCTTCCATTTAAAATAGAGTTAATTTCCACGGTGATTTTTTCATCCTGGCCGCCTGTTTCTTTACGAACAAGCGTTTTTTTGATTCGTTGTGGCGGATCTATTTCCAAATATTTCCCATGCGCCCGGTACGTTTCCTCCTGGCTTTCATTCACCACACTCCATGCGCCGCCTTCTGATACATCAGCCTCTGCTTCTGCTTCTTTTTCTCCCCCTGACGGAAACATCCACGTTTTCATCAGTTCAGGATTGGTCCAGGCTTCATACACCTGTGCGGGCTCGGCATGGTGGATGTGGCATCCTGCCTGTGCGATAATTCTACTGTACTTTGCCATAATCAATGTCTCCTTTACAGGTTACTTTTTACCCCATTCCCCAAACGAAAGCTAAAAAAACGCAACTCGGAGGAAGGGCGTTCCCATTGTTTATCTTAATAGGGGCGCGGGTATAGCGTAGTAGTTCTAACCAAGGGAGTGAATAAATATGGCTAATATGGAGTTTAACGTAGAAGGAAACGCCAGAAACTTTCAGACTGACCTCACTGCAGGCACTCATGAAATTACGATCGACGAACCGGAAAATCTTGGCGGAAGCAACCAGGGCATGGACCCCTTGTCTGCTCTTCTTTCTTCTCTGGCAGGCTGTGAGAACGCAGTGGCTAATTTCGTGGCAAAGGAAATGGATTTTGACCTGCAGGGTATTTCATTTCAGATAAATGGAAATATTGATTCAGAAGGCATGATGGGCAACCCTGATGTACGTCCATATTTTCAGGCGGTTTCGGTAAAAGCGAAAGTCCGGACATCTGAAAGCGATGAACGCATTAAAGAGCTTCAGGAGAAGGTTGATGCCCGCTGCCCGGTGTTTACCACTCTATACGCCGCCGGTGTGGAAATGAATGCTGACTGGAGCAAAGCTTAATCAAAAACCACAAAACACGCCCGGTTTATTTATCCGGACGTGTTTTTTCATGCGCATTGCTTTTGATGTGCCCTGGCACCTCCAGGCGCTCTCAGGAAGAAAATTTTTGTGCCAATGGATAAACTCCAAGGCTCTGAATAATAAGGGACAACACAATAGCTGCAAACGTCAGGGAAACAACCAAATCCGCACTGCTGGTGGACTGCGCTTCGATACTCAGCAGCAGGGCCACAGAAACAGTGCCTTTAAGCCCCGACCAGGTCATCATAAATACAGATGACCACTGGAATCGTTCTTTGATATGCGGGGATAATTTTAAAAAACCGCCTAATACAACAAAGCGGACGATTAATGAAATAATAAATATTCCAATCGCAAGCAGCCAGTGCCCGAATGCAAGATAATCCGCTGACTGAATACCAATCAATAAAAAAAGCAGGGCCAGGACAGCCGGCTCCACCACCTTCCAAAAACCGTCCAAATAGGAGTGAAGCTCCTCCTCCTTTTCAGATTTCTGGAAGGCCCGGGAAAGCATAATACCTGCGGACACGGTGGCTAAAACACCTGAGACCCCCAGGCCCTCCGCAATATAAAAGCCCCCGTAGGCAAGAATCACACTGAGCATCACCTGATACACATGGTTATGCATGATATGAACCGCTCTGGTAACGAGCCATCCGCCTGCTATACCGACAGCCACACCGCCAAGCGACACTAACAAAAACTCACCCAGAAATGAAAAGAGGGAAAAGGGTTCATTGTACAAAAACATGGAGGAGGCAATGCCGAACAATACTACGCTGGTGCCGTCATTGATCATCGATTCCCCTTCCACGATCTTTGGGATATCCGACTCCCCAAATACATTCTCGAGAATAGCCGTTACAGATACAGGGTCTGTCGGTGTCAGTATTGAAGCGATTAAAAATGCCGACACAAACGAAAGGCCGGCAGCAGGGCCGCCCACAAGATATATAAGCACTGCCATTAAGAATACGGTAGCCATCAGGCCAAGCGTTCCGAGTGTGGCAATTGGCCAGACGTTTTTCTTTAATGAACGTATCGGAAAACTGTAGGCAGACACAAATAATAATGCCGGCAGCAGCAGATCAAAAATTATATCATGATTCAAACCAAGCCTGTTAAAAACAGGAACGAAGGAGAGCCCGAGTCCCACAAGCAGAAGCACCATCGGTACCGGGAAATAATTGCTTTTTACATCAAATATATAAACAATCAGTCCGATGGCTAACAGTATTACAAGCAACGATGCATACAGCAGCATGTGACCCACCTCCTGATATAATATATGCAGCCAGTTCCTTATTTACCCTTTGTACGTATTGAAAAACTAAAAAGCCCTTCCGCATTACAATGCGAAAAGGCCCAATCATTTTTCAGTTATCATCAATCCACCGCGACTCGAGTCTTGCAATGTCCCCATCTGCGCCAACAACAATCAGAATATCCCCCTCGCTGATATCCACCTCGGGCCGCGGGGACACATGTACGTCCTCCCCACGTTTAATGGCCAGTACGTTACATTGATACGTTTCGCGTATATCTAAATCGAGCAGTGATTTTCCGTCAAGCAGCTGCCCGGCTTCGAGTTCCACGATGCTGTAGTCCTCGGAAAGCTCAAGATAGTCAAGCACGCTTTTAGAGACAATGCTGTGTGCTACTCTTACTCCGATATCGCGCTCCGGATGAATTACTTCATGAGCGCCAATGCGCCGGAGTACTTTTTCATGATAGTCATTTTGTGCCTTTACCGTAATGTGCTTGACGCCAATTTCATCAAGCACGATGGTCGTCATAATGCTTGCCTGAATATTATCCCCGATGGCTACAATGACATTGTCAAAATTACGGATACCAAGACCTCTCAGCGCCTTTTCATCCATACCGTCCGCGATAACCGCCTGGGCGACAACCTGGGCAAATTCATTGACCCGGTATTCATTAGAATCAATAGCAAGCACATCCATCCCTTCATCGGCAAGGGCATTGCATATGCTTCCTCCGAACCGTCCGAGGCCAATGACTGCAAACTGTTTCTTCATTCCGTTCTCCCCTATTCTTCTCAAGTCCTTCAGCTTTTTTGACGAGCCTCTTCAGGCCGGAAAATGGGCATTCAGGTATTCAGCGTGTCCTGCCCCGGCTTCCAGTTCGCCGGACACATTCCACCCATCTGCAGGGCCTGCAGTACGCGAAGCACCTCATCCACGTCGCGGCCGACATCGTTGTGATGAACCATCGAATACTGCAGTTCCCCATCCGGATTAATAATATACAAGCCACGCAGCGCTACTCCCTCTTCTTCGATCAACACACCGTAATCCCGGCTGACCCGGTGATTTGTATCTGCTGCAAGCGGAAATTTCAGCTGTTCAAGGCCATTATCCTCCCGTGTCATATTGATCCATGCTTTATGCGAATGGATCGTGTCTGTCGAAACGCCGATAACTTCTGTATCGAGTTCTTCAAACTCATCGTAATGGTCACTCATTGTCGTAATTTCCGTCGGACAAATATGAGTGAAATCCATTGGATAGAAAAAAAGCACCGTCCACTTATCTTCATTCATCACTTGTTCAAGGCTGATCGTGCCAAACGAGGTGTCCGGCATGACGGCATTCATCTCGAAGCGCGGAGCCTGCTTTGCCACCATACGCTTTTCACTCATGCATTCCACTCCTTTAGTAATTACGGTCCTGCATTCTATCCTTCATTATATGGATCGCCAATTTTAAAGTCAACGAAACGCTTCCCTCCTGTTTTTGCGACGGTTTAATTCATAACTTTTACATATTTTTTAGCACTACCGGTTATGTTATACTAATCGGGTTAATTGGAAACTACAGGCTGGGGAGTGTTATAAGTTGAATATGGATTCATTTAATGAAGGGGTTTTCTGGACAGCTGCCATTATTTTAATTGTGCAGTTAATCGGTGTGCTCATCGGCTATATTATAGTACGTGCCATCGGGAGTAAAATTATCCACCGCGCCTTTAACCGTATGGAAAAGCAGCGGAATATGCATCCGGGCAGGGTTAAGACCCTTTCGAGGCTCGCTATCAGCATCTTTACTTACATTTTGTTATTTATCGTAATTACCATTACTTTAGGTTTGTTTGATCTTGATATTGCTCCGTTGATCGCCAGCGCCGGGATTGTCGGACTTGCGATTGGTTTCGGGGCCCAGGGCCTTGTCAGCGACGTCGTTACCGGATTTTTTATTCTGCTTGAAAAGCAGATTGACGTTGAAGACTACATTGCGATCGCCGGAATAGACGGAATCGTCGAGGAGGTTGGCCTGCGCACGACTCAAGTGCGTAGCTTTGACGGTACGCTGCACTTCGTACCAAACCGGGAGATAAGTATTGTGAGCAATTATTCGCGCGGGAATATGCAGGCCATTGTCGACATCGGCATCGCTTATGAAGAGAATGTGGATAAAGCGATTGCTGTCATTCAGGGAGCCTGCAACCGCGTAGCTGAGGAGCAGGGTATTTTCAAAGAAGGCCCTGACGTTGTAGGAGTAAACGCCCTTGGCGCTTCGGAGGTAACGATTCGTATTATCGCCAAGACAGAGAACATGATGCAGTGGGCTATGCAGCGGGAGCTGCTGAAGGCCTGCAAAGAAGATCTTGATGCCCATAATATCGAAATTCCTTACCCGCACCAGGTGAACGTCAGCAAAGAAGCATAAAGCAAAAAAAGACGGCGGAGGCTTTCAAAGCCCTCGCCGTCTTTTATCGTTTATTACCTGCTGTGCAGAAAATCAGTGAAAAACTTTAACGCAGTGTCCATCGCTTTTTCGGAAGGGCTGATCCGGTTGTCATGCAGCCCGTACGGCGTGTCCACCCCGAGCCAAACCATCGTCCCCGGAATGTCCCGGAGAAAATAGCCAAAGTCTTCACCGGTCATTGCTTCCCGGCTCTCCACAAAGTTGACCTCCCCGTGGCTCTCTGCAAATGCAGCCAGTTCAGCTGTTTTAGCTTCATCGTTATACACCTGGCAGTAATTCGCCCCCCAGTCCACATCTGTTTCACAATGGAAGGAAGCTTCCACCCCTTTCAGCATTCCGGCTATTCTCTCTTTAATCAGCTTCATGTTGTCCATCGAAAAGGTGCGGATCGTTCCTTCCACCCGGGCGGATTCCGCAATAATGTTCTGCTTCGTTCCTGCTTCAATCGTACCGATGGTTACAACGGCCGGATCGAGTGGATCAATGTTTCTTGCCACGATTGACTGAAGCTGAGTCACAAAGTGGCTCGCTGCCACTACCATATCCTCTGTCTGGTGGGGACGTGCCGCGTGTCCGCCCTTGCCTCGGAAATTAATAAACAATTCCGAGGTATTGGCAAACAGTACTCCCGGCTTTGTCGCAACCGTGCCCACCGGGTGCTCCGGAGCGATATGAAGCGCATAAATTTCGTCCGGCTTCCACGCCTTGAATTCCCCGGAGCGGAGCATCGGCTCTGCTCCCCCCGGTCCTTCTTCTGCCGGCTGAAACAGCATCACCACGTTTTGAACCGGCCGGTGCTCCGCAAGGTTCTGCAGTATGCCGAGCGCAATCGCCATGTGCATGTCGTGTCCACAGGCGTGCATCATCCCCTCGTGCTCGGATGGAAACTCCAGACCTGACTGCTCCTGGACTGGCAGGCCGTCCATATCCGTCCGGTAGCCAACTGTTTTTTCCGGGTCAGAGCCTTCAATGCGAACAAGAATACCGGTCTTCCACGTTTTATATGACAGGTGTTCCTGCGGCAGAGCTCGAATCACATCAAGCAGATACTGCTGCGTTTTAACTTCTTGAAACCCCGGCTCCGGAATGCGGTGCAGATCGCGGCGGAATTTCGTTAAGTCAGTTGAAGTCATTACTGCACGCTCCTTTCTTTCAGGGCGTTCATTTCTTCTGCAAGGGTTTCAATAAAGGTATCCACTTCAGCTCGCTCAAGGGTCAGCGGCGGCAGAAGGCGGATAATACGCTGCTGTGTAATATTAAACATAAACCCTTTCGCAAGCAGCTTCTCCTGCAGTGTTTTGACGAATGAAGCATCGGCATCCAGCACTACACCAATCATCATGCCGAGCCCCCGGATTTCCTGCACAAATCCTTCGCTTTCCTTTTTCCAGTCTTCGAGACGGGACCACAAGTATTCAGCCCGTTCACGCCCCTTCTCCAATTCCTTTTGATCATACAGGACGTCGAGCACCGCATTTCCCATCGCGGCGCTGAGCGGTGAAGGTCCGAAGGTCGTGCCGTGATCGCCCGGGTGAAATACTTCCTGCACATGCTCTCCTGCAATCATTCCTCCAAGCGGCAGACCGCCGCCGATGCCTTTGGCAAACAAAATAACATCCGGCATAATATTTGCCCGCTCGTAGGCGAAAAATGTTCCGGTGCGCCCGATGCCAGTCTGAATTTCATCCACGATAAACAGCACATTGTATTTCTCACAGAGAGCTTTTGCTTCTTCCATAAAGGAAGGAGAAACCGGCTGAATACCGCCTGAACCTAGAATCGGCTCGAATAAAAATGCGGCCGGCTGCTTCGTCTTAAGCACTTCTTCAAGCGCCTCCAGGTTTTCTGCTTCCACTTCATACACAGGATAGTCCGCTGCCGGAAAATCCTGATAAATTCCGGGCTGGCGCGTCAGCTGAATAACGCCCAGCGTCCTTCCGTGAAAGCTTTTTTCGAGAACCGCGATTCCTTTTTTCGGGATTTCCTGACTGCTCCCCCATTTATGCACAAGCTTGACCGCTGCTTCAGTGGCTTCCGCTCCGGAGTTTGCAAAGAATACCTTTCCCGGAATACTGAGCTCAATCAGCCGTTCCGCCAGGCGGACGGCCGGTTTGTTAATAAACATATTGGAAATATGCAGAAACTGGTCTGCCTGTTCCTTCAGCTTATCAAGCAGATAAGGATGTGAATGACCAACAATATTGACGGCCAGACCGGTAAATAAATCGAGATATTTTTTTTGTTCGCTGTCGTATAAGTAATTGCCTTCCCCTTTTTCCACTACAATTGGAAGACGCTGATACGTAGACATCATATAGTGCTGATCTTTTTCAAGCCAGTTCATGCTGTTTGCCCCTTTCGCGTAAATGAAAAAGAAAGGCCCCTTTTGGAACCCGTCCCAAAAGGCAGCCTTTCACCGTTACGTTGTTGCGTTGTTATTTTAAGCGGCGCAGTTCCTGTTTAATTTCTGTTTTTCCTTTTGTCTGCTCGTCAATTTCTTTGATGACGCGTGCAGGTGTACCTGCAACGACCGTATTTGGCGGCACGTCTTCGGTTACTACGGCGCCTGCAGCTACGACTGCTCCTTCACCGACAGTGACTCCTTCAAGGATCACGCAGTTGGCACCAACCACAACGCCGTCTTCAACAATGACCGGCTGTGCGGATGGCGGCTCAATGACGCCGGCGAGAACTGATCCTGCGCCGATGTGGCAGTTGTTACCCACAGTGGCACGTCCGCCCATGACAACGTTCATGTCGATCATCGTGCCTTCTCCGACAACGGAGCCGATGTTAATGCTTGCGCCCATCATGATGACGGCGCCTTTACCAATTTCCACCTGGTCGCGGATGATCGCGCCCGGCTCAATGCGTGCTTCGATGTCTTTCAGGTCAAGCATCGGGATCGCGCTGTTTCTGCGGTCGTTTTCTACGACAAAGTCTTCAATTTTGTCTGCATTCGCTTCGATGCCTTCTTTAATATCTTCCCATTCACCGAACAATACTCCGGTGTTTCCTGTAATAAACCGCTTCGTTTCATTTCCAAATCCGATAGAGTCCAATTCGCCGGTAATATGTACTTTAACCGGAGTGGATTTCTTACTATCTGAAATGAACTGGA
The DNA here is from genome assembly GCF_054971385.1 of Marinococcus tarijensis. Taxonomy (NCBI): domain Bacteria; kingdom Bacillati; phylum Bacillota; class Bacilli; order Caryophanales; family Bacillaceae; genus Marinococcus; species Marinococcus tarijensis. The sequence continues at coordinate 12,576 of NZ_JBQOJA010000008.1, forward strand.
TAATTTCGTTTGCGTCCATTTGATTCATGTTTTACATCCTCCTTCAAATTTCTCTTTCCTAGATTATCATATCGCCCTTTGAAAGCAAAATGATAGTGGCATCTTTTTTCTGTTCTTCTGCTATTTTCTTTCTTCTGGAAAAGCCTTACAATGAAAATAATAAAAGGAGGCATACATATGGGTAGAACAGCTGACATCTGTGACGAATACGGAAACGAGGTTTTTGTCGCCAATGAACCGTTTTTATCGCACGGACCGGCACTTTCCTTCGAGGGTCCGGTGGAAACAGTACGGGTATTTGAGGATAACGTTCTAGTTGAGCAGGCGCTTGGTGATATTCCCGCCGGCAGCGTCCTTGTGGTTGACGGAGGCGGTTCATCCCGGCGCGCTCTCCTTGGGGACAACCTGGCAGAAATTGCTGTTAAGCGCGGACTCGCAGGTATTATCGTGAACGGGGCCATCCGTGACAGCGATGAACTGCGCGAAATGAATATCAGGGTTTTTTCCCGTTTCACCAACCCACGGAAGTCCGTCAAGGAAGGACGCGGTGAGCGCTCCATTCCAGTCGATTTTGCCGACGTCACCTGGACGCCCGGGGACTACGTCTATGCCGACAGCGACGGCATTGTGCTTCTCCCTGCCAAAACCTAGCCCGCCTCCACCGGCATAAGACGGCGGACGCTTGTAAGTGTAACTATTAACAGAAGCAGACCGCCGGCAATGACACCGATCCAGCCGGCTATGGGCCAAAGAAGTCCAAAATAAATACTGCTGAGACTTCCACCCAGATAATAAGAAGTCAAATAAAGTCCTGAGGCACTCGCCCGGGCTTTTTTGGCGTTTTTTGTTACCCATGAGCTTGAGGTGGAATGCGCAAAGAAAAAGCCAAAACTCAGTACTGCAAGCGATGCAATAACCACCCACAGCTGCGGTACAAGCGACAGCATCAGCCCGCCGACCATTATGAAAATGCCGGTCTGCATACAGTCTGTCTGTTTAAAGCGCTGCGTCAATTCCCCGGCAAGGCTCGAGCTGAATGTGCCCGCCCCGTATGTTAAAAAGAGCAGGCCCAGGACCGCCGTGCTGACGAAAAAAGGGTCCCCGTCCAGGCGGTACGTAATAAAGTTAAACGTACCGATAAACACGAAGAAATTCAATCCTCCGATAATATAAGCGAGCCGCTGGACTGGATCTTTAAGGTGAAAAAGCGCATTTTTCCACGTATCACTCCACTCCAGAGGCTTTGGCTTGAAGTTTTTCGAAGCCGGAAGCAGAAGAATCACGAGCACCGCCAGCAGTACGCTTGCCCCGGCCATGAAAAAATAAGCCGTCCGCCAGTCAAACCAATCAGCAAGCACGCCGCTCATCACTCTTCCACCCATACCCCCAAGACTGTTCGCACTCACGTAAAATCCCATCGCTACTGTCATCGCCCTCGGCGTGAATTCTTCCCCGATATAGGACATAGCCGCAATGGGAATACCGGCAAGCCCGACTGCCTGTACCATCCGCAGCAGCAACAGCAGCCAGAAGGAGCCTGCAAACGGGATGAGAAGCGTAGCTATTGTCCCCCAGATCATTGCGTACACGATGATTTTTCTTCTCCCTTTTGCGTCGGATATCGCGCTGATAAAAAAGAAGCTTACTCCAAGCATCAGCAGCGACAATGAAATGACAAAGCTCGCTGTCGCTTCGCTTACATTGAATTCTCCGGTAAACAATGGAAGCAGCGGCTGCGGGTAATACATATTGGCAAAAATGAGCAGGGATGCAAGCCCGAGGGCAATAGAGGCCCTCCAGAACGTTCCAGTATGCCGGTCGATCATAAAGCATTCGTCCTTCCGTCTCGTTCGTCGTTTCTGCTTGTATTATACAACCAGTATGTACGATTCGTTCCTTTTTATTTTACCCGTTTTGGCTCGTTATATGCTTAGCATTATCCAGTTCTTAGAAAAATGGCTCCTGATACAGCTGAAGACCCGGGCGCTTTTCCCGGCGCCGGGTCCTCGTGTCAGCTGCGTGTCGTTTTCAGATACGAGCGCGCAATATTTCGTACATTGGGATTCCAGTGAGCCATGCATCCGGCCATTGCCCGTTCCACGTGCTCCGCTGCTTCGTCTTCCCAATAGCCGTTGCTATTCTCATGCTCTGCTGCTTTTCCAAGATATTCAGCTGCCACTCTGGCAACTCCTTCTTTTTCTTCTCCATGTACCCTAAGTTCCACTTTGTCCCCAAGTCTGATGCTTGTAAACAAAGACATCATGCCGAGTACGCTTTTTCCATTTGCGGAGGTTCTCCGCTTTTCAAAAAATACATCTGCTTTAAATGTTTCCAGTTCATGCACAAACGACAATACTTGACTGGCATTCAGTCCACGGGTTAACACGAATGTTTCCACTCGTTCCATCGAATGCATCGGCTCCTTTTTTACATACATATTCCATCTGACAAACATTCTTATTATAACATGTGCGTTTTGTTTGCCAACCGTGAAGCACGCTTAATTATTGTCGGACATGTGATAATTTTCTTCAGGTGACTTTTCAATATAAATAGACTGTGTTGGATAGGCAAATTGAACGCCCTCCTCCTGGAGAATACGGATAATTTCAAGATTCAGCTCTTCTTTTATCTCCGCCCATTCCAAAAATGCGGTCGTTTTAGTAAAGCAGTAAACCCAAAGATCGAGCGAGGAGCTGTTAAATTCTTTAAATTGCACAAGAATCAGTTCTTTATCAATGTCATCACGGTTATTCAGCATCTCCTCAAGACGCTCCCGCAGCTGCAGCACCTGCTCCCTCGGCGTCTGATATTCAATGCCTAGCGTCATATCTATTTCCCGCTTACGCATTTCACTCCAGTTCGTAATCGCTTCGTGGGCAAGTGTATTGTTTGGGACGATGACGATTGAGTCAGCGAAGGTACGCACCTTCGTGCTCCGAAATGAAATATCTTCCACAATTCCTTCCACCGTCGGCGTATAAATCCAGTCGCCCCGCTTAAACGGGCGCTCCACTACAATAATTATGCCGCCGATGAAGTTAGCCACCATGTCCTGGGCGGCGAGAGCAAAAGCCAGACCGCCAAGGCCGAGACCTGCTACAAAGCCGTTAATATTAAAGCCCCAGGATGAAAGAATAATAGTGAATGCAAGCGCCACGATAATGATCCGCAGCACCCGGGAAAGAAAAGGTACCAGCATGTTATCCTCTTTACCCTCGAGCCGTTTAATCATCGGGTTAAAGAGCATCGAAGACGTGTTCAGAAGCTTGTATGTGCCCCATGCTACGAGCACGATTAAAATTGAACCGTACAGGCGGTTGATGATTGTCATGGAATCCCACGGTATAGGCAGATACAGAAGCGCTAAGTATATGCCGAACACGGCGAAAAACATCCGGATCGGCCGTTCAAATGATACTAAAACATTCGTGAACAGCTGTGATCTCGATTGGTGAGTCATTTTTAAAATGAACCTGAAAATGTATTTAGTAAAAAGCTTCCGAAAAGCAAACACGAGAAGTGCAATCAAAACGGCTACGCCTATATCAATCCAGGGCAGCTCCACAATACGTGTCTGCCATTCCATCCAAAAGTCTGCATATGCCTGCATGAACATCCCTCCACCTTTGTCCCGTTCTCTCTATATTTTAATGCTGCCGCCAGGCAGTTTACTTCAGGGTCCCTGCTTTTCGCATTTGTGGATATCTTTCAAACCTAAGGTATGGTAGCATGTAAGTCGGAAAAAGACATCATCACAAAGAAAGGTTTAGATAGTCGCATGGATTTACTTATTTTACTGCTAATTGGTTTTGCTGTAAATACGCTCATATACCAGCTTGCCCGTTTGACGCAAAAAGTCTCCGGGCGAAGTCTTCCACTTCTGGGTATCACTTACATTGCTTTTTTCGGAGCGCTGTCGCTCGGCATTTTTAATCAGGGACCGCTCGGCTTCATTCTTTCCAACCTCAGTCTTGGCATGCTCGCCTTTTGTTTATTTCTATTCCTTCAGCAGCGGAAAGAAAAACAGCAAAAGGAAAAGTAATTCACTTTTTAATGAATATGTATCGCGATCGATAAAAATTTCTGTTTCGGCCGCTGGTGCTTATACGTCTTTAGTATCTCCGGCAGAAAGCCGGCACCGGCAAGGCCTTTAAGCTTCACCGCCCAGAGGAAATTGAATGGCCAGCATCAATCCCTGCTTTCCCTGCTTAAATTAGACGCCGAAGGATTGACACCGTTCTTTTCCTATTGTATATTATTTCTGTCGCTTCATTCCACATCATTTGTTCCGTTAGCTCAGTAGGGAGAGCGCCACCTTGACAGGGTGGAGGTCACTGGTTCGAGCCCAGTACGGGACACCATAAATAATAAACTACAGCAGGAGCCTTTGGCTTCTGTTTTTTAAATTGCACTGCCCGGGCTGTTTATCGCCGCCACTTTCTTTGGTACATCTATTACTCCCACCCATTATTTTACAATAATTAGTGCGTCTCATAAAATTTATGTATATTCTTGTGCCACCCTTTTGGATCCTCTGCTTTTATTAAACCGTTCGAGGGTATATTATGATAAACAAATACTAAAAGGAGGAATACGGGTGAGTTCATCATCAATAGACAGTTCGAATTTCGTCGAGGTGTATTTTGACCCTTCCGCCATTCCGCTTTTTGAACTGAATGGATTTCAGAGCGAGGGCACCTTCGAAGAACATTCCAGCTACGTTAAAGCAGTAGTGTCATCGGAGAACTACGGTATTGAAGAAGCGGGTATCTACTTCTATCAGGAAAAAGCCAGGAGCACTTCCGGGGGCAGCAGAACCATCTTTGTTCCTATGCGTTTTATTCTTACTGTAGTGGAGCATTCCGAATCCCGGGGCCCTATCGGATATACGGATCCAAATACTCTTTAGCACAGCCAAAGGCAGAAAGCTGCGCGCTTCTGCCTTTTTACCGCAGAACATATATATGACGCCCAAGCTGGATAATTTCTTCGTTCTCAGGAAAATAAACCCGCTCAAACGTCGGATGAAAACCGCTGTCCTGCATGGAGTGTATATCGGCGACCCACCCCTCTTCCCCCGGCCAAACAAGGCAATGCAGCATGTGCCCTTCACTACAAATAATTACCTGCACCTGGCGAATATGCCGATCAATATAAACGACCCCCATGGCGTATACCCCCTTAATGACAATATACCCATTCGAGGTGAATCAAGACGTATTTCCCGATTAATTATTTAATATTTTTTCAAAAGAAAGAAGCGCCGCAGCGGGCGCTTCTTTCTTTATTCTATAATCCCAGTATATCGCCGAATGTACTTTGAAGATGATTCCGGACGATATCCATATCAAATTCTTTCTCTTCTTCACGGCTGTACATTCTGCCGTTCTGAACATATATGACATCGAGCTCTTTCGTAGTATCATCTGTACTCTGCGTTACTTCAATATGACAATTGTCGTCATCTGTTCGGGTTTCAAAAAGCAATTCGCGGTTATCGATAGTCATATAGCTGCGGTGCTTCGAACCATAGCTGCTGAACGAATCGTTTTTCACTTCGCCGATCTCTTTGTTCAAATTATTAAAGTACTTGGCAATTTCCCAGTTTACTTCGTTCATAATGTTTGCGTCTTCATCTGTTTCCAGGTATTTTACTGCTTTAGCTACGAACTCATCTTCAAAACTCATTGCCATCACCCTCTTCTTTAAAGTAATTCCCCATTCTACAGGTTATACGGCTTCTCCACTACGGCAGCGGAAAAATTATGTAAAAAATATTTATTAAAAAGAGTTATGTTAACTGCTCATAAAAACAGTTAACACAATTTATTTCACTTCTACTACATACACACCGGCGTCAACATATCGGATAAGCATCAACTGTCCGTTGCCCACCATCGAATCAATAGTTTTTAAGGCAAAAGAACTGTCAATGCTGTTTCTATCTTTTAATATAGCGGCGACATCTTTATTAGTCAGCGGCTTTTCATTATCCTGAATAATATTTTTTATTGTTTTTGCCCCTCTGGTCTGTAATATAATGTTCACCCCTTTACTTATCATTAATGTTCTATTTCCGAAAAGTCTCCGGGGTAATCATCAAATTATTACAACTTTTAAATATGGCGGAGAAAACTACCGGTCGCTCTCACGCAGGTGGTTTTCTTTTTCCTGTTTAACTTGTAATTTCCCTCTTCGTATAGCTTCCGTTATGATTAAACACAGCGCTCCGGCCAATACATGAATGGATGCCCACACATAGCTTTGCAATACCAGCCCGACAATTATACCGAGGCCGATATTCCATATACCGATTATAAGCCAGAATAGAATAAAATAACTGTTTATTGTTCTTCGTTTCATATCTGACATCCTTTAATGTTTTTCTACAAATTACCATATTTATGTGTAAAAGTCATTTTTCATGCTTTTGACAGCGTTATCATCCCTATTGCACATCCGTCATGTTACACTATTCTTATCCTGAAAAAAAGAGGTGCTCAGATGAAACAAATGCAGTTAGGCAGCAGTTCTCTTCACGTATCCAATATAGCACTCGGGTGTATGCGCATGAATGAGCTTTCTATCGATGATGCTGAAAAAGTTTTCCGCACTGCTCTTGAGGCAGGGGTGAACTTTTTTGATCATGCCGACATTTACGGCGGCGGCGATTCTGAAGACATTTTTGCCAGAGCGGCCGGCATGAACGATGACCTCCGTGAAAAAGTGATTCTTCAGTCCAAAGCCGGCATCCGTGGGAATTCTTTCGATTTTTCCAATTCCCATATCTTAAAAACCGTCGATGAAAGCCTGAAGCGCCTTCAGACAGATTATCTGGATGTACTGCTTCTTCACCGTCCCGATGCGCTTATGGAGCCCGAAGAAGTCGCGGAAGCGTTCGACAATCTCCGGGCCTCCGGTAAAGTCCGGCATTTTGGTGTCAGCAACCAGCATCCAATGCAGGTTGAGCTTTTAAAGCAGCACGTTAAGCAGGACCTGATTGCCAACCAGCTGCAGTTCGGTTTGATGCACTCCCTCATGATAGACCAGGGATTGAATGTAAATATGAAAAACGATGCCGCAGTGATGCGTGAAGGCGGGCTGCTTGAGTACAGTCAGTTGAACAGTATGACTGTTCAGGCCTGGTCTCCTTTTCAGTACGGCATGATGGAAGGCGTTTTTGTCGGCAATGACAAATTTCCGGAAGTAAACAAAAAACTCAGCGAATTGGCCAAGCGCTACGACATTACTGAATCTGCGGTAGCGGCTGCCTGGATTCTGCGTCATCCGGCCCGCATCCAAACCATTGTCGGAACGATGAATCCAGAACGACTGGCAGGTATCGCCAAAGCTTCTGAAATCACTCTGACACGTGAAGAATGGTATGATCTCTATCAGACAGCCGGCAATGAACTCCCCTAACAATAAAGACCCCTTTTCCTTTATTCAGGAAAAAGGGGTCTTTCTTTATGCTTTCGCTGCTTCTGTGCTTTCATTTTCTTTGTTCTTTCTGATCTTTTTAATATTAAATCGCATTACGATCATAGCCGCCAGGGCGACTACCAGAAGAATATTAAACAGGTAGAACGATAAGACGTAGCTTCCTGTTGCCGAAACGATGCTCGAAACAGCTGTCGGCCCGGCCACACCGGCAAGAGCCCAGGCGGTTAAAAGGAATCCGTGTATGGCTCCGAGCTGTCTCGTACCAAACAGATCACCGATATACGCCGGTAGACAGGCGAAGCCGCCACCGTAACACGTAATAATAATGAATAAGAGAATTGCGAGCAGCACAACGTTAGTCGTTAACGGCAGTAGGAAAAAGGCAACAATCTGAATAAGAAAGAACAGCGTAAACGTGTTCGTTCTTCCAAGATAGTCCGAGAGTGACGCCCAGACAATCCTTCCACCTCCGTTGAAAAAGCCCATTACGCCGACGATGGTAGCTGCTACAGCTGCGCTTGTTCCAGTGATGGACTGAGTCATGTTTGATGCGACTGCAAGCAGCATGATGCCCGAAGAAATGTTAATAAACATCACGAGCCACAGCAGGTAAAAACGCATTGTCCGGAGTGCTTCTTTGGCTGAAAGCTGTGCCAGGTCTCCGCCTTTTTGGTTTGTTTTAAGGTCTTCCTTCTTGTAGCCTTTAGGCATCCAGTCCTTCGGCGGCTTCTTCATATAGCTTGCCCCGGCAAGCATAAGAATGAAGTATGAAGCGCCCAGAATATAAAATGCTCCCGGTATTGACACTGCGTTCATGAGCCATTCAGCTACGGGACTTGTAATCAGCGCCCCGGCGCCAAATCCCATAACTGCCATGCCAGTAGCCATCCCTCTGCGGTCCGGAAACCACATAACTAGCGTAGAAACCGGGGATATGTACCCGATACCAAGACCAATGCCGCCGAGAACACCATAAGAACCAATAAATAATGGCAGACTTTCAAGCTGGACCGCAAGTCCGGCCCCCATTGTCCCGGCACCAAACAGCACGGCTGCAATGGCAGCTGAAATTCTCGGCCCGTATTTTTCCACAAAAAAACCTAGTGAAGCGGCCGACATCCCCAAGAAGAAAATTGCAATGGTGAATGCGAGTGTTACGTCGGAAATGTTCCAGCCAAGTGAATCATTCAGCGGGTTCTGGTACACACTGTACGCATATACTGAACCAATCGATAAATGAATCGCTACAGCTGATAAAGCCATCAACCAACGATTTCGATCTGCTTCCATAATTAGTAAGTCCCCCTTCTGTAATAATACAATCCTCTCATTCCCTCTGAATGTGCATTCAAACGGTCATCCCAAAAAAATTGTAAAAATTATTTATTAAGAATTGCTTTAAAATAACGAAAAAAAGCACCCGGATGGATGCTTATACTTCGTCGGCATACACATTATCCAAACGGACGCTTTTTCCAGTTCTACTGCTTTCATAAACAGCTTCAATAATCCGGGTGACCCGCAAAGCCTGCTCGGGCTCAACAACGACCTCAGCCTGCCCCAGACATGCCTCTATGAAATTCTTTGCTTGCAGCACGTCTTCACGCTCAGAGTTTGTTAAGTGCGGCTCCGTACTCATCATCGAACCGAATTTTGACTGGTAAAGCTCGAGCGGAAAGACCTGGAGTCCTCCATCCACCCCGGAAATGCTTAATTCTTCTTTATCTTCTTTTATATTCGCTGCCCAGGATGACTCCAGGAGCAGCGTCATACCATTTTCAAACGTAATATAGCCAGTCACATGGTCCTCCACGGAAAAGCTTTCAGCATCGATCGCTCCCCATTCATTAATCTGGCCAGGAGTTTTACTCAGACGGTCGTATGTTCTTCCGTTCACTTCTACCGGCTGTGGGTCATCCAGAAGCCAGAGAGCCAAATCCAGCAGATGACAGCCGTAATCAATCAGACTGCCTCCGCCCTGAAGTTCTTTATTCGTAAACACGCCCCACCCGGGCACCTTCCGTCTTCGCATCGCCTGAAGGCGTACAACCAGTGGATCGCCAATTTCGCCCTCCTGCACCATCTGTCTCGCCGTACGGGACTCCTGCATGTAACGGTAATGATAACCAATCGTTAACACAGCCCCTGAACGCCTGGAGGCGTCAATCATGTCTCTGCATTCAGCGGTGGTCATCGCCATCGGTTTTTCACAGAGCACGTGTACTCCTGCTTCAAGTGCCTGCACGGCAAGTTCTGCATGAAATTTATTCGGTGTACAAATGATGACCGCTTCAACATGGGCAAGCAATTCCTCCACCGTGCCGTATACAGCCGGAATATCAAATGCTTCAGCAGCCGCTCCTGCTTTACTGAGTTCTGTATCAAAAACAGCGGCTATGTGTGCGGTTTCAATTTGCTGAAAAGCGGGCAGGTGTCTGCCCATGGCAATGCCACCTGCACCAATAATGCCTATCTGCAGTTTTCTCATCAGTCCCGTACCTCCGCATCTTTACCCGAGATGGCCTCCAGCGGCCTGGCATTACCATAAACAGGTACTGGCGTATTTTTCGGGGCCGACCACCGGGCAGCGTTTTTAATTACCGTTTGAATGTCTTTATTGTAGTATGTTGGATACGTTTCATGTCCTGGACGGAAATAAAATATCTTTCCCCGCCCCCGGGTGAATGTTGCGCCACTGCGAAATACTTCCCCGCCCTCAAACCAGCTGATAAACACGAGTTCATCCGGTGCGGGGATATCAAAATGCTCGCCGTACATTTCCTCTTTCGGCATTTCAATATACTCTCCCAGGCCTTCCGTAATCGGATGTCCAGGCTCTACGACCCAGAGACGTTCACGCTCGTCTGCTTCCCGCCATTTCAGGTCACAGCCTGTACCCATCAACGTTCGAAATATTTTTGACAGGTGGCCGGAGTGAAGCACAATAAGCCCCATCCCGTCCAGCACACGCTTCTGAATACGCCTGACAATAGCGTCCTCTACCTCGTCATGAGCAATATGGCCCCACCATAAAAGCACATCGGTGTCGTTTAACACTTCCTCCGTCAGTCCGTGCTCCGGCTCATCGAGTGTTGCTGTGCGTACAACGTCCGCCTCTTCTCCCAGAAAGTCAGCCAATGCGCCGTGGATCCCCTTTGGGTACACCTTTGCAACGTCCGGATTCTTGTTTTCGTGCCTGTTTTCGTTCCATACGGTAATGTTCATGCCGTACCTCCTTTAGTCGTTAAACGCTTACTGAATACGTTACCAAAACCATCTAAATATTATTAATCCGGCTCGAGATTATTAAACCGCTTCCATTTCATAGTAACCCAAAACGTTTCGGATCGCAATCTTCAATTGCTTTTTTATTAAAACAGGCAAAAGCCTTTTCGGGCTTTTGCCTGTAAATCAGGACCTCTTTAACGGCGATGTATGGGAATAAATTTTCTTATATGCCTGAAATGATTGTTCATATATCAGTGACTGATCAGGATCCGGGTAAAACGTTTCGCTTTCTTTGACAAACATCTTTTTACATTCCTCCAGCGTAGCAAACCATCCTGTGCCGTAGGCTGCAAGCATTGCGGCCCCGAGCCCCGGTCCCTGCTCATGAGCGAGCTTGCGCACAGGGCATCCGAAAGCATCCGCCTGCATCTGAAGCCAGAAGGAGCTTTTCGCTCCCCCTCCAATGGACACAAGGGAATCTATCTGAAAGCCCTGCTGAAGGATGATTTCGTGAGACTCCTTTAGAGAATACGTGATCCCTTCCATCACGGCCCGGACGATATGCCCTCTCGTATGACGGATATCGAGGCCAATAAAGCTGCCCCTGATCCCTGCGTCCATGTACGGCGTTCTTTCACCGGTCAAAAACGGGGTAAACAGCAATTGGTCCGCCCCTGCCGGCACCTGTGAAGCCCGTTCAACGAGCTGTTCAATCGTTTCGTCAAAAAACAAGTTGTCCTTTACCCACTGCAGGCTGTTCCCGGCGGACAGAGTGACTCCCATATAATAATACTGGTCCTTTGATGCGTGATTAAAATAATGCAGTCGTCCATCCGGCACTGCTTCTCCGTGATCCGGCACCAGAAGCACTCCGGAAGTTCCTATACTTAAAAGGCCTTCCCCGGGTTCTGTAATTCCGCTTCCCAAAGCACCGCAGGCGTTATCGGCCCCGCCGGCTATAACGTTCACACCCTCGTGCAGCCCCGTCTGTGCTGCCGCTTCCTTAGTGAGGGTCCCCGCGCTTTCATGGGATTCTATCAGCGGAGGGCAGAAGGAGGCGGAGAGATTAAAGCCTTCCTGCATCGTCCGGCTCCACGTTTTTTCTTTCACATTCAGCAGAAGCGTCCCGGCAGCATCAGAGAGCTCCATCTGCATACTGCCTGTCAGCTGGTACCGCACGTAGTCTTTTGGCAGTAGAAAAGATGCTGCCCTGCTCCAAACATCCGGCTCATTTTCCTGCACCCAGAGCATTTTCGGAAGAGTAAAGCCTTCGAGAACTGTGTTTTGCGTTGCCTCAATCAGCTCATTCTCCCCGATTGTACGACGGATCGTTTCGCACTGCTCCGACGTTCTTGTATCATTCCAGAGTATAGCCGGACGCAGCGGCTGACCGCTGTCGTCCAGGAGCACCAGGCCGTGCATCTGCCCGGAGAAGCTGAGGCTTTCCACTTCCTCTGCCTTTATTCCTGTCTCCTCGAGCAGTGCATGAATTGATGCTTTCGTCTGCTCCACCCACTCATCAGGGTTCTGCTCAGAATGCCCTGCTGCCGGCTGCTGGACAGACAGTGATTTTGATACAGAGGCTGTCACATCCCCATTCCGGTTCACAAGCAGGGATTTCACTGCACTCGTTCCTAAATCGACCCCTATTACGTAAGTCATGCCAGCACCTCTTTGCTTAAACTTTTACTTTATTGTTGGCGTTTAAAATATACTGGTTCAGTTTTGCCTTAATAAGCTCCTGTTTACCCGACTGATGTTCGATCGGCTCCTGGAGTTCAAGTGCATAGGCTTCGAGTTCTTTAAAGTTTGTTTTCCCGGCAAGAATGTCGCTTCCCACGCCTTTGTCAAAGCTGCTGTAGCGCTCCTCCACGATGTTTTCAAATACACGGTCTTCGATTAGCTGGGAGGCTGCCTTCAACCCATACGCAAAGGTGTCCATTCCCGCAATATGCGCATGAAACAGATCTTCCGGCTTGTGGGATGGACGCCGTACCTTGGCATCAAAGTTTAAGCCGCCGCTGCCGAGGCCGTCATTTTTCAAAATTTCGTACATCGCGAGGGTCGCATCGTAAATGTCAGTTGGGAACTCGTCGGTGTCCCAGCCGAGCAGCAGGTCGCCCTGGTTTGCGTCCACCGAGCCGAGAATGCCCATTTCTCTCGCATAGCGGAGCTCATGTTCAAACGTATGACCGGCAAGCGTAGCGTGGTTGGATTCGATGTTCATTTTAAAATGGCTGTCGAGATCATACTTTTGCAGGAAGGCATAGGCGGTAGCTACATCAAAGTCGTACTGGTGCTTCATCGGCTCACGCGGCTTAGGCTCAATCAGCATCTGTCCTTCAAAGCCTATTTCTTTCGCATAATCCACGGCCATGTGATAAAAACGTGCCAGGTTATCCATTTCGCGCTTCATATCGGTATTAAGCAGGGTCTCGTACCCTTCGCGGCCGCCCCAGAACACGTAGTTCTCTGCACCAAGCTCTTTTGCTACCTCAAGCTGCTTCTTTACTTTAGCTGCGGCATAGGCATATACATCCGCATTGTTTGTCGTCGCTGCCCCGTGCATAAACCGGCGGTCCACAAACATATTCGCCGTATTCCACAGAAGACCGATGCCGTGTTCTTTCATATTATCCTTAAGCATCGCAGTAATTGTATCGATATTTTCATACGTTTCTTTTAAGGAATTTCCTTCCGGTGCAATATCAATGTCATGGAATGCAAACCGGGTGATCCCCAGCTTATTCAGCAGTTCAAAGTTCGCCTCCACCCGTGCTTTTGCAAGATCCATACCGCTGTATTTCTGATAGGAACGCTCCATCGTCGGTCCGCCAAACGGATCCTCCCCGCCGAACGTATGTGTATGCCAGTAGGCTACTGAAAAGCGAAGCCATTCGTCCATCGATTTTCCCATGATGGTTGCGTCCTTGTCATAGTGCTTAAAAGAAAAGTCATTGGCCGAAGAGGCACCCTCGAAGTTGATAGTTGGTACGTTGTTAAATACAGTCATTATGCATCCTCCTAATTGTTAGTTAAAATCATTACTTTGTGGTATCAGCCTTTAACAGCACTTGAAGAGATCCCTTCCACCACTTTGTTGCTGAAAAACAGAAAAGCCAGAAGAACCGGAATGATACTTATAACAAGTGTCGCCCCAATCGAGCCCCAGTCTGTCATATACTGCCCGATGAAATTCTGAATACCGACGGTCAGCGTCTTGTATTCATCCGAGCTGATAAATGTATTCACAAACACAAATTCATTCCAGTTGTAGATCATATTAATGATAACTGTTGTAGCCATTACCGGTGTTGTCATCGGCAGGATGATCGTGAAAAACAACCGGTTGATCGAAGAACCGTCCATCACTGCAGCTTCTTCAATTTCTCTCGGCAGAGTATAGTAGAAGCCGAGCAGAATCATAATCGTAATCGGCAGATTGTACGTAGTGTACGTGAGAACTATGGATAATGGGTTATCGATTAAATTCACGCTGAGAAACATACTGAATAACGGAATCAGTGCAGAGTGGATAGGAATCATCAGCCCAACCATAAACAGTCCCAGTACAAATTTATTCAGCTTCCAGTTCATGCGTGTAATCGCAAATGTCGCCATACTGGCAAAAAGTACTGTTAATACAATCGCCAGACCCGTGATCCAGACACTGTTGAAGAAATACAGCCCTATACCGCCCTGCCAGACGTTCAGGTAATTCCCCCACTGTGGATCATTCGGCAGTGCAAACGGGGAACCTGAAAAAATCTGGGCGTTATCTTTAAGAGAAAACAATACCAGCCACAGCAGCGGAAAGATCTGGAATGCCGCTACCAGTGCTAAACATGCGTACAACAAAATATATCCAATTCGACCCATAACGTTCACCTCATTTCAACTAGTACTGAATATCTTCCTTGGATGCAGTTAATTTTCTGATGATAACCGTAACGACGAGTGTGATGATCAGCAGTAAAAAGCCGATGGCACTGCCGTAACCAAAGTTATTCGTACTAAAAGCAAGATCATACATGTACGATGCCATTACTTCACTCGAACCACTAGGTCCGCCGCCGGTCATTACATAAATCAGGTCGAAATATTTCAGCGACCCGACGATGGCCAGAACGATGGTTACTTTTACTACGCCCATGATTAAAGGAAGTTTAATTTTGTAAGCAATCTGCAATGGGTTCGCTCCGTCAATTCTTGCCGATTCAATCAAGGATTCCGGAATGTTTTTCAGTGCAGCATAGTATATAAGGATATAAAAGCCCGCGTATTGCCAGAGAATCGGTATGAATATGGCGTACAACACGATATCCGGATTCGCCAGCCATGACGGCGGATTTTCTATGCCAACACCGCGGAGAATCGTATTCAGGATCCCGTTCGCCGGGTTGTAAACTTTAATCCACAGCTGTGCAATTGCCACGGACGACAAAAGCATCGGTATTAAATAAATTTTTCTCAGTAAATCCGCACCTTTGATTTTGGAAGCCAAAATCATGGATACCGCTAAGTAAATTATCAGGCTTAACGTTGAAAATAAAGCCAGCAGCAGTGAGTGCCAGGCACTGTCCCAAAAAGCCCCGTCCTGAATGGCATTAATGTAGTTTTCCATGCCAATAAAAGTCATTGAGCCGATACCGTTCCAGTCCATGAGACCGTAATATCCGGTCAGTATAAGTGGAACTATGATTAGTACGGCAATGAGAAATAAAGCTGGGAATATGTAAAGCGTAATCATGAGTTTATTCGACATAACTTTATTCATTTCACTTGCCCCCAAGCTCTGCATTTACGTCCATAATGCATTCATGAATGATATAAAGGGCACACCCTGAAGGAATGCCCTTTATTCATTTTTATTTACTCGTTTTCTTCTTCTATTGCTTCTTCATGCATTTCAGCGAATTCCTCCGGCGTAATTTCTTCACCGAATAATGATTGAATTGCTGTCAGGTGAGTCTCGGCGACATCCGGGCTCATCTGTACGTCTGCAAACAATGTCAGGTTTTCTGCGTTGTTTAAGTCATCCAGCACTTCGTTGTACATATCCGGAAGATCCACGTTATCCGTGTTTACTTTCGTAGCCGGTATAACGCCTGCATCGCTTACGGATTTTTCGCCCCACTCTTCAGAGAAGTACTTGACGAAGTCCTTCGACTCTTCTTTTACATCAGACTCTTCAGAAACAAAAAGTCCTACGCCTGGTCCGCCTACAAGACTTTCCTGGCTGCCTTTACCTTCCACTGTTGGGAAGTCGAAGTAGTCAACTGCATCCCGGAATTCCTGAGACACGGTTTCGTCCGTTGTATAGTTCGGAAGATCCCATGTAGCAATTAAATACATTGCTGCCTGTTCACTCGTAAACATGCTTTTTGCTTCCTGGTCGGAAAGACCGTTAAATCCTTGAGTGAAGGCTCCGCTTGCAGCCAGGTTCTGCGTTTTTTCCGCCGCGTTTACCAATGGTTCTTCAGTAAAGGATGCTTCTCCATTGATTGCCTGGTCTAATAGATTGTCTTCACCAAGCCGGTCTGCCATATACATGTACCAGAGTGAACCGGTCCATCTGTCCTGGTTTCCTAATGCAATCGGAGCCACGTCGTTTTCCTGGAGTGTATTTACAATTTCCTCAAACTCTTCATAGGTTTCTGGTTCTTCGAGACCGTATTCGTCAAATATCGCACCATTATAGAAAACCTGGGCTACGTTCAGTTCGAGCGGCAGTCCATAAGTACTTCCGTCCATTTGGTATGCTTCCGTAGTGCCCTCCACATATGAATCCCGCAGGCCGTCCTCATCAAGCACGTCATCGAGCGGCGCAAACATTTCACCTTCAACGTAAGGCTCGAGGAAACCGCCCGGCCATGTCATACCCACATCCGGCAGTTCACCCGATGTAGAAGTTACCTGCAGCTTTTCCTTGTACTGTTCGTTGCTCAGCACCTCAAGTTCCACTGTCGTATTTGGATTCTGCTCTTCATAATCAGCTATGATTTCGTTTACAATATCGTAATGGTCTTTGGAGCTTCCCTCAGGCCACAAATGCATAAATTCAATCGTTTTTTGTTCCCCGTCCCCGCCGCCATCGCCAGACCCCGAAGATTCCGAGTTACAGCCTGTCATTACCATCGCCGTTGCGCAACCTGCCGCCAAAAACGTAACCGCTTTCATCTTTTTCATTATTTTCCTCCCCCTTTTCTTAATATTAAGGTAACACCCCCTACATCATTTGTCCAGTAAACAAACTAAGTTTTTATAATTTTCCCGAAAATATTTTTATTGACAACGGTGGCAACAAAAGCCGTGGCACTTATGCCAAATATAAAGCCGAGCGCCGGAACCAGGTAAAAAATAAGCCCAAGCAGGCACAAGCTCAACGTTAAAAAGAATAAATGACCGGGATGGGTCAGCATAATAAAAAATGCATTTTTTAAAACGTTTCTTAGTTTATCGTCAAAATGAGCAAACGATGGAAACAAATACAAAAGAAAAACAAATACAAAAAGGATATAAACAAATAACGGTATGTGCAGCCAGTTCAGCGTGTCACTTGCCGCTATGAACTGAATATCGAGAAAAACAAGCACAAGTAAAAAAAGGACTACCGCCCCAAGTTTATTGGACTGAATAAATTCCTGCTTATATACCTTCCAGAAATAAGAAAAAACCGGCAGATCCCTTTCTCCGCTCACCCATTTCCGCACTACTGCAAACAAAGCATTTGTAGCCGGAAATACGCCTGCGACTACAGCGCCCATCAGCGTAAAAAACACCCAGAGCACCTGCACATAGGCAAAATTCATCACCCATGTAAGCGCTTGATAAATTTTACTGTTCATTATCGGACAAACTCCTTTCCATGCTTATACAACTGTGACTTTGCTGGTTGAAAAAAAAGTTTCAATTGAAAAAGCCGCAGAGCCCAGCGCGCAGGAATAAATGCTGTTTTCAGAAAAGGATAACGTGAAAGAGTCCCGGAATTCCTCGTGAAGTCGCTGCTGAAACACTCTTTCAATAGGATTGCGAAGCCACTGCTCCAATTCTGCAAAACGGTTGCCTATAATGATTTTTTCCGGATTGAATATGTTGATAATATTCGTTAGTCCAATGCCGATATATTCTCCCACCTGATCAAAAGCGTTCAGCACTTCCAGATTTCTTTCCTTTGCCTTTGCGATCAGGCATTCGGTCGTTACTTCTTCCCGGTCCGAAAAGAGATGGGCTGTTTTTTCCACCAGAGCTCCTTCCGAGCTGTACAGCTCCCAGCAGCCTTTATTGCCGCACCGGCATTTCCTTCCATTTGGTTCAATGGTGAAGTGACCGACTTCTCCGGAAATACCGCTGCCGCCCTTATATAATTGGTCATTAATAAAAATGCCTGCGCCGACACCGATACCAATACTTACATAGATGAAGTTCGAAACGCCCTGGCCGGCTCCGTAACGTTTTTCCCCGTGCGAACCAGCCTTTGCTTCATTTTCAATGAATACCGGCAGTTCGTATTTTCTTTCCAGATGCTGTTTTAAATGCACATTTTTCCACTCCAGGTTTGGGGCGAACAAAATGGTGCCTTCGTTATCGATCAGCCCCGGAACTCCAACACCGATCCCCACTATGCCATAGGCGCTTTTCGGCGCCTGTTCCGTAAGATCTTCAATGACTTCCTCGATCTTATTAAACACAGCCCCTTCATCAATAGAAATCAGCGGTTCATTAATTTTAGCAACGATCGTTCCCTGAAGATCTGTCAGTATACCGAGAACATAATTTACTCCAAGATCAATTCCGATAGCATAACCGGCTTTATTATTAAAAAAAAGCATCGTCGGCTTTCTTCCCCCATTGGAAAGCCCTGCCCCCATTTCCTCTACAAGTCTCCCCTCCAGCAGATCGGCTACCAGACTCGAAACTGTAGCCTTATTCAGTCCGGTATCCTTTGAAATCTGCGCCCTGGAAATTGGACTTTTCTGCTGAACGGTGGTCAGCACGATTGATTTATTTATTTGCTTTACCAGAGTTTGGTCTCCCGTGCGCATATTATCTTCTCCTACTTCTCAATTTTGTTCGGTTTACGTACATAATAGCATACATTTTCTTTTGATCATTATATAGTTTTTTAATTAAACAAAGTTAAGAGTATCTATATGCGATAATTTATGTTTTCATTCACTTTTTCGCTTTAAAATAAATTGACCGTTGAGCAGAATCAGGAATTAAGTTATATTTAGTTTATTGCTTATACAATCTACTTTTGAAAGCGTTACCAAATTAAGGAGGCTACTTTCGTGAATGATCAAATTACTAACCCAATTTTGACTGGTTTTAACCCTGACCCTAGTATTTGCAGAGCCGGAGAGAATTATTATATTGCTACTTCCACATTTGAATGGTTCCCCGGGGTCCAGATTCATCACTCAAAGGATTTAAAAAACTGGGAAGTTGTCAAGCAACCTCTCGAGCGGACCTCCCAGCTAAATATGGCTGGCAATCCGGACTCAGGTGGTGTCTGGGCGCCCGCCCTCTCATGGCATGATAACCAGTTCTGGCTTATTTATTCAGATATTAAACAAATCGACGGCATCTGGAAGGACGGCCATAATTACCTCGTCACCTGCGATACGATTGATGGTGAATGGAGCGATCCTGTGTATTTGAACAGCTCCGGCTTTGATCCTTCCCTTTATCATGACGAGGACGGCAGAAAATACCTGCTGAATATGGTCTGGGATTACCGGCCGGGCAATCACCGCTTTTACGGTATCGCTCTGCAGGAATACGACGCCGAAGCAGAAAAGCTGATCGGTGAGCGGGAGATTATTTTCACCGGTACAGATATTAAGCTGACCGAGGGACCACATATATAAAGTCAATGGCTGGTATTACCTGCTTACCGCGGAAGGCGGCACTACCTTTGACCACGCAGCTACCATCGCACGGTCCAAATCACTATTCGGCCCTTACGAGGTCCACCCGGAAAATCCGTTTATCACCTCCTGGCCCTATCCAAGAAATCCTCTGCAGAAAGCGGGGCACGGCTCTCTTGTAGAAACGCAGAACGGCGAATGGTATTTTGTGCACCTGACCGGCCGGCCGTTAAAAGAGGCACAAAAACCTTTATTGGATCCGCGGGGCTTCTGCCCTCTCGGAAGAGAAACCGCCATTCAAAAGGTTTATTGGGAAAAGGAATGGCCTTACATAGCCGGCGGCAATGAGCCTTCGCTATACGTAGAGGGCCCTGCTCTTTCGGAGGAGCCACAGCAATCAGCGTCTCCTGTTTACAGTCATTTTAACACCGGTAATCTGGACAAGAGCTTCCAGACACTGCGGATCCCTTTAGAAGAAAATACGTTATCGCTTAAAGACCGCCCAGGCTATTTGCGACTGTACGGTAAAGACTCCCTGACGTCTAAATTCACACAGGCATTTGTAGCAAGAAGGTGGCAGCACTTTTATTTTGATGCTGAAACCGCCATTCAATTTGATCCGGATCATTTTCAGCAGTCCGCAGGCATGGTCTGCTATTACAATACGCAAAACTGGGTATATTTTCATCTTACACACGATGAGAGTAAAGGAAGGATTTTAACCCTTCTGACTAATGACCATTTTCAGTTTGACACCCCGCTCGGGGACAGTGGCATTGAAGTTGACCGCAGTGTAGAAACGATTTATCTTAAAGTCTCTGTACGTATGGATAAATACTGGTTTTCCTACTCATTTGATGGAAACACGTGGACTGCGGTGGATATTTCTTTTCCTTCCGCTAAACTATCGGATGACCATATTCAGGGCGACGGCTTTTTTACAGGCGCTTTTGTCGGCATGCAATGCCAGGACAGTTTTTCTTCCAAGCCTGCAGATTTTGAATATTTTCATTATGTTCCTAAAGAAGAGAACGAAGCATAATATACAGAAGGCCCGGACTGCACTAATGGCAGCCGGGCCTCTTTTTTACACTCTTACTTTTTTAATCCCATCTCTATCTCTTCAAGCGTTTTTCCTTTCGTTTCAGGTACAAATTTCCATACGAACAGAGCGGACAATATGCTCATGAGACCGTAAAATCCGTATGTTAAACCGCCGCTGAACTCGATCATGGCTGGATACGTGGAAGAAATAAAATAGTTCGCTGCCCACTGGGCTGCCACCGCAATAGCGAGAGCCTGACCGCGGATTTTGTTCGGGAATATTTCGGATAAAAGCACCCATACCACTGGTCCCCACGACATCATAAAGGAAGCAGTATAAATGATGATAAATACGAGTGTTGATATACCAATCGTGCCGGTAAAAGCAAGAGCCGAAACACCAAACATGCCTATGGTCATACCAATAGAGCCAATAATAAGCAGCGGCTTCCGTCCGAATTTATCCACCGTCATAATCGCAATGGCTGTAAATATCAAGTTGACGGCCCCCATAATAATGGTCTGGAATAAAGAAGCGTCTCTTGCAGCTCCCATGCTTTCAAATATTCTCGGGGCATAATACAGGGCTACGTTAATGCCGACAAACTGCTGGAAAACCGACAAAAGAATACCGATAATAATAATCAATTTTCCGTAAGCAAATAATTTTTCTTTACTTTTATCAAACGATTGATTAATTTCATAAAACGTAGCCTTAGCCATTGTGTGGTCGTAGATTCTTGATAGAATTTTCATGGCTTTGTCGTCCCGGTTTTTGGAAACCAGATACCGCGGCGTCTCAGGCACCATGAACATAAAAAGTAAAAACAAAGCAGCTGGTATAGCTTCTGAAGCAAACATATATCTCTAGCCGAGCGCATCGACCCATTCCGCTGTTTGTCCCCGGGCGATCCCCCAGTTGACAAAGTATACGACGAACTGACCGAAAATAATCGCAAACTGGTTGAGGGACACAAGCCTTCCTCGAATATTAGGTGGCGCCATTTCGCCAATATACATAGGTGCGACCGCTGAGGCCAGCCCTACCCCGATACCACCGATAATCCGGTAAATATTAAATACAATTAAAAGTGCGACAGAGGGCTCGCCAGTATTAAAAAATAACAGCTCCGGGTAGGCTGAACCCAATGCAGAAAGAAGAAACAAAACCGCCGCGATAATCAATGTAAACTTTCTTCCTATTCTGTTTGCAAAAAATCCGGAAATCAATCCGCCAATAATACATCCAATTAGCGCACTTGAAACCGTCAACCCGTGAATAAGTGGACTTAGGTTCAGACTGTCGGCAAAGTAGGTCTGGAGCGATCCTTCCGCTCCGGAAATCACAGCCGTATCGTAACCAAACAATAATCCGCCAAGTGTAGCTACCATGGTAACTAATACTACATACATCGTTCGTTTAGAATTCATATACTTGAGTAGTCAAGCTACTCTTCCCTCCTCTCTTTATGTAAGCGATCACAAATCAAACTAACATTATTTGTTTGTTTAATCAATAAACTTTATTAATTAAACAATCGGTCTCTAACGACAAATGCTTTCGTTTTTATAACGAATAAAAAATCTCTTGCGAACCAAAAAAGACGTTCCTTCAGAGTCATATCCGGGAATGTATATAAGTAGCCAATTTATGAGGAGGAAATCAATAGTGAGTCTTTTTTCATCTATAAAAAAACGTGTGACCGACGCAAAAGAAAACGGAGTAACCATTCCAGTAACAGAAAAAATGTTCTTGAAGGTGCTTCAGGTTAAAAAAATGGACAATGTGGATATTTCCGCCGTTCATATCCAGGACCAGGTCCTTCGTATTGAAGGCGTTAAAAATGACAGCAGCCAGAGCCGCTTCAGTATGCTGCTTGAACCTTCCCACGCGTCAGAGCGGACTCTTTACTTCACGTTAAAATCCATTTCCCCTTTAGAAGCGGACGACGTGTTCAGGGAAATCTTCGACCGCCCGCCTTATTTCTCTGCTCAGGAGCAACAGGCAGGTTTTCACCTGGAAGTATTTGAGCCTATGAAAAAAGTTCCTTATGGAAAAATAGACTCCTACTACTTTGAACAGAACAAACTGAAGGTCGTCATGAAATGGAAATAAAACAGCTTTTCACTGATTCAATAATTTAATTCGAGCATTACTTTCTCTCCAAAACTTTTTACTTCCGGCTTCGGCCGGGAGTTTTTTTAAGTAGAAATTACCTAGTTTTTCATGCATAATAAAAGAAAAACGAATGGGGAGAAATACATGGAATATCAAGCAGCTTCCTTCGGCCGGTACCGTGTTCTCCAGAATGGCTCTATTGAAGTTATTGCAGAAATAACAAGCCGTTTTGAGCACCCTCGCTGGGAGAATATGTGGTATTTATCAGAAACAAAGAGAATCTGCCGTGAACTGGAGACGCTTGGAATCATCTCAGAGTGCGACAGCTTTGAAATTGTCGACCGTAACCAGTTTAAGATCTTTTGGAAGAAAGATCGTATTGCCTGGGGCTATATTGATGAAGACGAAACGTCTTTCCGTCTGCGTTTCACCGGATTAGTCGACACCCCGGCAACCGAATAGCAATACTGCCTGTTTTTATCATGGTTGCAATTAAACGCCATATCCTTTAGGGTGTACATACGAAGCAATTACTTAAGAGCAATTAAATAAACGGTGGAAATGGATAGACAATGGCGCTATTTCCCATAAGCCAAAAAGAAACAAGAGGTACCTGCCTCCTGTTTATCTTTTTGGCTTTTTTTATTTGTTTTATGAAAGGAGCACCCTTTTAATTTATGAAATTTTTAATTGATCACGAAGGACAGAAAATTCACAAGTCCGTATTCGTCAATGACCGATGCATGACCAACAGCAGGCCCTCCGACTGGGAGAGCCTGCTGGAAGAAGCTGCCCTGCAGCCATTCACTCAAAAGAACTACTCTTACTGTGTTCACTGTTTTCAGGCATACGCCGGCTGATACAGGAGGCTGGAGGATTTCCCTCGCTTTAGCCGGACCCGCTCATAATAAAGACAATGACGCTGCGGTCCCGTTCGAAGTCCCAGTCAACAAACACATCAGCAATGTTCATTCCGGCAATGGAGGTGAACGACTTCCCTTCTATTAACAGCCGTTTTTCCAGCTTGCGTTTAGTGACCTTCAGCTGCTCTTCATATCCTTGCTGCACTAACTCTTTTTCAATGTTAATCAGCAGTCCCTCCCGGATCACGAGAACAGTCTTATTATTCAGCATGCCTGAAAAGACTTTGTCGGGTTCTTTTTCCGCTTCTGCAGTGACCTGCCGAACCCTTTCCTCCAGCTTCTTTTTACCTGCGTATTCTTTAAACGGATTTTCACCGTCATACGCATTTTCGTCGATTCCGACAAAAATGGTGGATTCTTTGTTGAAATCACTGTCATGGTAAAAGTTTTTATACACCTGACCGGTGACCGACTGCAAGTATCCGTTAATTTCCGGAACAATTTTGTGCATCATGCTTTCACGCAGACGGAAAATTGCCTGTTCACCCTCCTGCTCGAGAATGACCCGCTCCATTGGGCTCAGGAAATGACGCAGGTAAATGGTGATGAACGGTCCCTGCATTACGACATGCGCGGCTTCCGGGCCTTTGCCGAACCTCTCCCGAAGCAGTCTGCCGGCAAAGCTTGCGATATCCTTTTCGTTTTCTGTTGGCCTCATGTTTATCAGTGTCCTTTAATTAAGTATTATTCATATATTTACTATCCAAAAGCATTATAATCTAGTTTTGATTTAATCACAAATGCTACACGGGTCAACAGGGCGGCTGATAATTATTAAAATATTGTTTTAAGTTTCTAGTTTCGTGGAAGTGTGGAAGTATACCTTTATTATTTTTTTACATTTTTCTCTGTAATCTCTAAAATAAAGGTGCACTCCCTTGACTCTTACATAAGCGAGTGCTGCATTCATCTACCGTCCACTACTTTTTTATTCCTTTAGTCCAAATTTATTTCCAAAATGGAAGGATGATTATTTTGTCGATTATTCGAGTAACGATGAATGGCACTGAGCGCAAAGTATCGGATGACTCTACCATCCTGGATTACACGCGCGGCACTAATGAAGAAGTGCCGAACGTCTGTTATCACCCGAGCCTAGGTGCGATTGAAACCTGTGACACCTGTATGGTGAAGGTGAACGGAGAAATTGTCCGTGCCTGTTCCACCGAATTTAAAGAAGATGATGTCATTGAAACACTTACTCCTGATGTCGATCAGGCTCAAAAAATTGCGATGGACCGGATTCTGCATAATCACGAGCTGTACTGTACGGTATGTGATTACAATAACGGCGGCTGTGAAATCCATAACACGGTAGAAGCGATGCGTGTTGAACACCAGAGCGTTCCTTTTGAAACAAAACCGTATGAAAAAGACTATACGAACCCGCACTACCGCTATGACCCGGATCAGTGCATCCTCTGCGGACGTTGTGTTGAAGCCTGTCAGGACGTCCAGGTGACCGAGACCCTTTCCATCGACTGGGAACGCGAACGCCCCCGCGTCATCTGGGACAACGATGTTCCTATCGGCGAATCCTCCTGTGTGTCCTGTGGCCACTGCTCGACCGTCTGTCCGTGTAACGCATTAATTGAAACAAATATGGAAGGCGAAGCCGGCTACATGACTGGCCTTAAAGAAGACACCCTCCGTCCGATGATCGATATCACTAAGGATGTCGAAACCGGCTACAGCTCGATTCTGGCTCTTTCTAATATGGAGTCCCAAATGCGCGACGACCGGATTGAAAAAACGAAAACAGTTTGTACTTATTGCGGAGTGGGCTGCAGCTTTGATGTCTGGACGAAGGACCGTGAAATCCTGAAAATTGAGCCGCAGGCAGAAGCTCCGGCAAACGGCATTTCCACCTGTGTGAAAGGCAAATTCGGCTGGGATTTCGTTAACAGCGAAGAACGGCTCCAAAATCCGCTCGTCCGTGAAAACGGCCAGTTTGTCGAAACCACGTGGGAGCATGCTTTAGATGTTATCCAGAAAAACTTTACTTCCATTAAGGAAGAAAGCGGCAACGATGCTCTTGCGTTTATCAGCTCTTCCAAGACCACGAACGAAGAGTCCTATCTGATGCAGAAGCTCTCCCGTTCCGTCATGGGCACAAACAATATTGACAACTGTTCCCGGTACTGCCAGACCCCTGCTACCGAGGGACTCTTCCGTACAGTCGGCTACGGCGGGGACACCGGGACGATAGAGGATATTAAAAACGCGGAGCTTATTATTACGGTCGGGACAAACACCTCCGAATCCCATCCCGTTCTTGCCACACGAATTAAAAGCTCCCATAAGCTGCGCAACCAGAAGCTGATCGTCTCCGACATCAGAAAGCACGAAATGGCGGAGCGCTCGGACATGTTTATTCAGCCTAAGCCGGGATCGGACCTTGTATGGCTGAACGCAGTAGCGAAATACATTATCGACCAGGGCTGGGAGGATACAGAGTTCATTAACGAACGTGTGGATTACTACGACGACTTTGTTAAAGAGCTCGAAATGTACACCATCGATTATGCTGTGGAGCAGACCGGTCTTTCCCGCGAAGAATTAATTGGTATCGCCGAGAGCATTCACGAAGCAGACACTACCTGTGCCCTGTGGGCGATGGGTGTTACCCAGCATTCCGGCGGCGCGGATACGAGTACCGCGATCTCAAATCTGCTGCTTGTGTCCGGCAACTACGGCCGTCATGGCACCGGCTCCTACCCGCTTCGCGGACATAATAACGTCCAGGGCGCTACAGACTTCGGCAGTGCGCCGAATCTTTTCCCGGGCTATCAGTCTGTGGAAGACGAAAACGTCCGCCGCAAGTTTGAACAGGGCTGGAACACAGAGCTCTCCAGTGACATCGGCATGACGAACCATGAAATGGTGGACGCGATGCATGAAGGCCGTCTCCGCAGCCTCTACCTGAAAGGCGAGGAAATGGCGCTTGTAGATTCTAACATTAACTACGTGCAGCAAGGCTTTGAGAAGCTTGATTTCTTCGTGGTCCAGGATATTTTCTTATCCGAAACGGCGAAATTTGCGGACGTTGTACTTCCGGCGAGTCCAAGTCTTGAAAAAGACGGCACATTTGTAAACACTGAACGCCGCATTCAACGCTTGTATAAAGCCCTCGATCCACTCGGCAATTCCAAGCCGGACTGGGAGATCCTGCAGCTTGTGGCCAACCGGATGGGAGCAGACTGGAACTACGACCACCCGTCTGAAATCATGGCAGAAGCAGCCTCCCTCTCTCCATTCTTTGAAGGAGTATCCTACGAGCGGCTCGAAGGATATGACTCCCTCGTATGGCCTGTAACAAAAGAAGGCAAGGATGAACCACTGCTTTACGAGTCCCGCTTCCAGTTCCCGAACGGCAAAGCGAGATTCTATCCGGTCCATTGGACAGAGCCGCAGGCCTTCGGTGAACAATACGACCTGCACGTGAACAACGGCCGGATGCTTGAGCACTTCCACGAAGGCAACATGACGTACAAAACGGAAGGCATTACACTGAAAACACCGGATAACTTTGTTGAGATTTCTCCGGAACTCGCCGAAGAACGCGGGCTTGAAAGCGGAGCGCTTGTGCGGTTGAAATCGCCGTACGGGGCTGTTCGCATCCAGGCGCTTGTGACTGACCGTGTAAAAGAAAAACAGCTCTACATTCCAATGAATAATTCCGGTGAATCGGCAATCAACCGTCTCACGAGCAGTGAAGCGGATAAGGATACAGATACACCGGCCTACAAAGAAGCACAGGTATTCATGGAAATACTCAGCACGGACGGCGAAGCACCAATGCCAAAAAACAATTTCCGTTACGGAAATCCTAACCCTCAGAACGGTGTTGAAGTCGAACGGAAATGGAAACGTAATGACTACATCTTCCCTGGCGACATGGTGAGAAAGGAGAACCGCTAATGGCTGAGCGCATAACTCATATTGAGAAGCTTAAATTCTCCGAAGAAGAAATCAAACAGCGGGACATGGAAGAGCTCCAGTCCCAGCTGCTTGATAACAAAGAAAGCCTGGAAAAGATGATGCGCACTGCGAACCTTCTTGATGAGTCCGGGCTGCTTGATATGGCAAATGGCCTTCTGAGCGAGGGGGATAAAGTGTTAAATGTGGCGGTAAATGCGATGAACACCGAAGGAAGCACCAACATGATCAAAAACCTGCTTCTTCTCGCCGGTGAAGCCGGCAAACTCGATATCGAAAGCATGCAGCCGCTCCTCTTGAAATTAAATAAAGGGCTCGAACGCGTGGCTAAGATGGAAGAGGAAAAAGAACAGGAAAAACAAACCGTGAACATTTTCCAATTGTTAAAACTGCTCCGGGACCCGGAAGTAAATCATACGCTTTCGCTCGGCATTGCTTTTATGCGCGGCATGGGCGAAACCGGCAAACCCGAAATGGAAAAAGAACAGGAAGACAGGAAGCCAAAAACAAAGGTTTAACCGTCACTATCCAACGCTCCAGGCTGCCCCTCGCAGCCTGGAGCTTTTTGTTTAAAAACATTATCCTAAAGGGAATAGATTTGAAAATAAACTAAGGGAGCAAATGTCATTGTCTTTCAAGGATCTTCAACTGTCCGATGTACCAAAAAGTTCGTGGATACTTATCATTGCTGGTCTGCTCGCACTGTTTACGACTGCTTTTTTATTTCTCGAGATGGGTGAAGAAGTACTCGAACAGGAAACGTTTCGGATCGATCAAACAGCTCAAAATATTGTATCAGCGCTCAACACTGATATCCTTCAGTCTGCGATGGGAGTGATTACGGAGGCCGGATCGGTAACCTGGCTGACAGTCGGTGCCGCACTTACCACAATCTATCTGTTGTTTTTTTCATCTTTCAGCAGATGGACTGCTGTTTATTTTGCCGTAAATATGATAGGCATCAGCATCATCACCACTATTTTAAAAAACTTTTTCTCCCGGCAGCGCCCGGAAGTGCTCGCAGCCTATGATGGGACCGGATACAGCTTCCCGAGCGGTCATTCTACAGGCGCTGTTACTTTTTACGGTTTTCTCGCCTATCTCGTTATCCGAAGTACACTGGCTACTGTATGGAAGTGGGTATTCGGAGTATTGCTGGCGCTCGCTGCTCTGCTTGTCGCCGTCAGCCGTATGTTTCTGGACGTTCATTACTTTACAGATGTGCTCGCAGGCATTTCAGCCGGCTTATTTTGGCTGCTCATCTGCATCATTGCCCTCGAGCTTACGCTTTGGAACAAATACCGCAGACAAACCTAAATGAAGCCCCCGGCACAAAGACGCCGGAGGCTTCATTTATTTGTATTTATGCGTTCTGCATCTGTTCTGCTTTTCTCGCTTCGATTTTTTCCTGCACATCGTTTGCTGTCAGCCCCTGCTCTTCCATATAACGATTCCTTGGATGAGTCATGCATTCTATCGTGCAGCTTCTCATATACTTATGCTCATTTTCCTCAGAGCAAATGATTTGATTATTGCAGTCAGGATCCGCACAGTTAACGTACCGTTCGCACGGTTCCCCGTCAAAATGATCCCTGCCGATTACGCGATGCTCGACCTGGTTGATCGGCACGCTGATACGCTGGTCAAACACGTAGCATTTTCCGTCCCAGAGCTCTCCTTTTACTTCAGGGTCCTTTCCGTAGGAAACGATGCCGCCATGCAGCTGCGCCACATCTTCAAATCCTTCTTCTTTCAAGAACCCGGAAAATTTCTCACAGCGGATGCCTCCGGTACAATAGGTTAATATTTTTTTACCTTCAAGCTTTTCCCGGTTTTCCCTCACCCAGTCCGGCAGCTCCCGGAAGGCGTTAATATCCGGGCGAATGGCTCCCCGGAAATGCCCGAGATCATATTCGTAATCGTTTCGGGCATCAAGAACGATGGTTTCGTCGCTTTGAAGCGCCTCGTAAAACTCCTTCGGGCTCAGGTGTTCACCAGTCTGTTCATTTGGATTGATGTCATCTTCAAGATACAGCGACACCAGCTCTGAACGCGGACGCACATGCATTTTTTTGAATGCGTGTCCATCAGCATAATCCACCTTGAATTCAGTGTCTTTAAAACGTTCGTCCCCTGTCAGCTCCTGCATGTATGCTTCTGTCTGTTCTACAGTGCCGGAAACAGTACCATTAATGCCTTCTTCCGCAACAATGATCCTCCCCTTCAACCCAAGCTCTTTACAGAAAGCCAGATGCTCCGCGGCAAAGGTCTCAGGGTCTTCCACGCACGTGTAATTGTAATACAGTAGCACCCGGTACGATTGGTTTTCTTCTGTCATTTGTTCTCACCTATCCGGAATATATTTGCAAGATACATTCCTGACTCCCTGTCTTGCAATCAGGAAGCCTTGTCACACAAGGGTTTTGTTTCATGCCCTTTTAAATTTTTATGAAAAACGCCCACACAGCGCCCATGTTATTTAAAAAGCATAACAAAACCTCAATAAAAATCCCCTGCTGCAAGCGGGGGATTCTTGTTGTGCGCAGACATATTATATAAAAATTTTCCTGTACCCGCAAATGAAAAAGTTTTCTGAACAAGAGGAGAGAATTGGTTTTTCCTTCTCTATCTGTGTCCTCTTTCAGTTTTCAGCAGATTATTTTACTGTTTTCTGCTTTTCTGCACATTTTCAAAAATCCCGGTGCCTCCCAGTCCAGCAAGCACTCCTGCCCATACGCGTTCTGCCAGCACAGCATTCGTGTACGGAAAAGGAACAAGTGCCAGGGCTGCCCCGATCCCGAGCGTGAGAAGGGGGATATACTTTTTCGGCAGCGGGAGCGCCTGCTTTAACAGCTGCATCAGTGCCGTACTTGCCGTACCGATGAATGACATGTACAGAAGAAATTCCGGACTGACTTCCATTTTCTCCGCCTCCTCTTTGTTTTTATTCTCCCTGCAAAAGGCATGTATGCCTCTGTTTTTAAACCGTCTTTTTAAGTTGAATTTACAAAAAATAAAAAAGGCCCGGTATAATCCGGACCCTGTGTATATACTATTTAATTTGGCTTTTTGTCTTCCGCTTCCCCTTTATTCAG
The DNA here is from genome assembly GCF_054971385.1 of Marinococcus tarijensis. Lineage (NCBI taxonomy): Bacteria > Bacillati > Bacillota > Bacilli > Caryophanales > Bacillaceae > Marinococcus > Marinococcus tarijensis. The sequence goes on from NZ_JBQOJA010000008.1 coordinate 43,243, forward strand.
TCAGCGGTTCTCGCGCAGGCATGGCGCCTGCCTCGATATATTCAGCCATTCCACGCACGATTTCCTCTGCTCCGTATTTCTTCGCCTCTAAGGGGTACATCTCTTCAACCGTTTCCAAATAAAAGGAAAGGTCTTTATTACGGAGAAAATGGGAATAGTATTCACGTTCGCTCTGGAATTCGTGTCTTGATCTCGTTTGAGCAACAGACTGCATTTCAATGTCCGCTAAAGTACGGACCACCTCTTCAAATGTTTTCATGTCTTCACTCCTTTTCATAGGATCAATGACACGGAAAAGTACAATGCATGAATAGAAGTATATTATAACACGAAAAGGCTTATGAATCATAACGAGTTGGCCAGAACGGTGATAATATTTCTCCGTACCGGGCAGCTTCCGTCTATTTTCCACAGGCATCAAAAGTTGACAAACAAAACTGTAATATTTATAATTACAGTATAAACATTAACAATTCTTTTTACCCGGAGAGATACGTATGAACAGCCACTTTTCTTTAGCTGTACACAGCTTGACGCTGCTCGCCCATCAGCCGGAGAAAGCTGCCTCAAGCACTTTCATTGCTGAAAGTGCCTCTGTGCATCCGGTCCGGATCCGTAAGGTGTTAAGCCTGCTGAAGCAGCATGATTTGATTCAGTCCAAGGAAGGCGCGGGCGGAGGCTTTGTCCTTTCCCATCCTCCAGAGTCCATCACATTGTGGGATGTATACCAGATCACATCAAAAGGCACTCTGCAGCCCCGGTGCCCGGATGAAAATCCCGATTGCTCCGTTGGGGCTAACATGAAATATGTGCTGGGCAGTGTTTTTTCGGAGGGTGAACATGTTTTTGGAGAACACCTTGATCAGTTTACTATTGCCGACATGCTGAAAAAATGTATCACAAATTAACTGAGCAATGTTTTTGCAATCAAAAACAGGGAAATGTATAGTTATAGATAATTCAGATTACAACACTATTAATTAATAGGTAATCCTTAGGAGGTTACGCGAATGTTACCAACAAACGATATTATTTCGGTAGGAGATTGGGTTCGAGGAACCACCATTTATGGTGAATTGGTTGTAGGCTATGTAGAAGCAATTGAAGAATCTTATCAAACAATTAAAGTAAAAGTCATCTCCTCTGATAATCAGGATATAATGGAAAAATCAGCTGAACTGCTGCTCCATAAAGTAAGCAAGCTGAATACCGTACAGCCTGTTTCAGAAGATGAATTGTATGACCTGATTGATCTTGCATTGGTCACCAATGATAAACAGTGGTTTTTGGAACTCACTGCCGAATTGAATAATAAAGCAAATGTCCGCTCGTCTAACGATTCCTCCTACGCGCTGTCGAATTACAGCGAGTACTAGGAAATTCCGGCATATTTACTACAATAGCCCTTTGCAGATTTACTGCGAAGGGCTTTTTTGCATCTGTATGTTTGTTATTCCTTAATTTGAATATTCATCTTCTGTTCGAGGGCCTGCTGCAGATGAGCAAAGGTTCTTACTTTACTGAAATCAATCCCAAGCCGAACGGCTGTTTCTGCAATTTCCGGGCGAATGCCGGTAATAATGATTTCCGTGCCGATTAAACTCAGCCCGTGATGCAGGTTAAACAGCTGCTGAGCCACCATTGTATCGATGATCGGCACTCCGGACATATCAATGATCAGGACATCGAGTTCAAGCTTTGCCACCTCTGTAAGAGTCACATCTTCAATCATTTTCGCCCGGTGTGTATCAATATCTCCGACAAGCGGGAGGACACCAATATCCCCTATTAATTTAATGATCGGCACACTCAGCTCCACCATCATCTGCTGCTGTGCCTCCAGCTGGGCTTCATTCATCTGATAGTAGTATTGGTTTACAAGCTCCAGCCCCTTTTCAAACACCGACTGAATCTTCTCTGCCCATTCAGCCACCTGCAGCGGGGAAATCTCGTCCCCCCGTTCTTTAAAATAGGTGGACAGACGCTTCCAGAGATCAACACGCCCGACTCTGAAAAACTCTACCGAATAAAACCTCGGCCCCTGGTTTTCAAGCCCGTCCATCGCTGTGAGCTGCGCCCAGTCAGTAAGTGACGGTTCTTCCCCTATTACTGCTTTTGCCGTTTCCTGAATGAACCCCTTGAGTCGTCCCCGGAATGCCTCCCTACGGTCGGCATCGTTCGGGTAGATAGCTTCCGACTGCGCTTCAATATCTTCCATCCATGTAGTCACGATCTCTTCTGCATTGTCTAACATGAAATTGTACAGTTGTTTACTCAACGCCAATAATCCTTTCTGTCATTTCCTGTATTTAATATATTTTAAAATACATAATCAAAAAAATAAAGCTGTCTTATTGATTTTCGCGTTTTAATCTATCAATCCACTCCGCCTCCAGCAGTCGTTCCACATTCGTCTGGTCCATACTCCATTCCCATACCTTTTCCTGAAGCTCTCTATCACGGGCATGAGGAGCAGTATCTTCTTCAAAAGAATCAATAAAGTATCGGCCATGCACGCCGTCCACTTCACGGGAAGCGGCAAGATACACCGATGTTTCCGCACCTTCTGCAGCTGTGCGAAGCATCGGCCGGATAGCCTGATGAATACGGCGCCCAAAGCCTGTAGACCGGTCCACTCCAAGCATGGTACTTACCCCGCCTGGATGCAGGGCATTAACACGAATATCTGTCCCTTCGAGACGGGAAGCAAGGGCGTATGTAAATAAAACGTTTGCCAGCTTTGACTGGGCGTACCCTTTCCATGTGCCGTATCCCCTGGTTAAATGAGGGTCCGGAAAATGAATGCTTCCATATTTGTGGGCTCCTGACGAAACATTGATGATGCGTGCCTCTTCTGCCGAACATTCAAGAAGAGGCAGAAGCTGCAGTGTCAGGGCGAAGTGTCCCAGATGATTCACGCCGATCATGCTTTCAAAACCGTCTTCGGTAAGCTCTCTTTTCAGTGATACGACGCCGGCATTGTTAACCAGTACATCCACACAGGGGACGATCTGTTCGAGCTGACGCACAAAGGTATGTATATCCTGAAGAGAGGACAGATCACAGCGCATCACCCGCACACATGAAGCTCCGGTACTGGCCTTTATCTGCCTCATGGCTTCTCCTCCGCGCTTTTCGTCCCGCACGGCCATGATGACATTAAATCCCTTCACGGCAAGCTGTTTCGCTGTTTCGAATCCCATTCCGGTGTTTGCTCCGGTAATGATGGCTGTTTTCTCCATAGTTTATTCTCCTCTGGAATAGTTTTGTTGCTTTTCCTATACCCATTGCCGCTATTGTTCACTCTTTGTACTGTACATTTCCTGAAAATTCTCTTTCTTTTTTGGAATAAACAGGAATATTCATAAAAGAAATAGAAGCTGTACAGTGAATGAAAATCTTAATACTTCTAATTGAAAAAGGGAGGGATTTTTTGAAACTGCAAAATCAAACAGCAATCGTCACAGGAGGGTCTTCCGGTATTGGAGAGGCAACGGTACGCCGGCTCGCCGATGAAGGAGCATCTGTCGTTATAACCGATATCAATGATGAACTTGGCAAAGCACTCGAGCAGGAATTGAAGGACAACCATAAAAACGTCAAATACATGCACATTGATGTTACTTCCGAAGATGATGTTTCCCGAATGATCCGCGAGACCGCCAACCAGTTCGGCTCGGTAGATATTGTTTTTGCCAATGCAGGTATCGGGGACACAAAGCCTATTCATGAACTAAGCTACGAGGAATAGAAAAAACTGATGGATGTCAATTTAAACGGTGTATTTTTAACTGACAAGTACGCTGTCGAGCAAATGCTCACCCAGGACGGCGGCGGTAAAGTCATTAATAATGCAAGCATACTCGGCCATGTAGGCAGTGATTCCATTACTTCATATAGTACAGCGAAAGGCGGCGTAGTTAACCTGACGAGAACGTTGGGAGTGACATATGCCAAAAAGAATATCCGTGTCAACTCTGTTTGCCCAGGTTATGTCGAAACCCCTCTTGTTCAATCAAGCCTCGATGAAGAGACTCTGCAGCAGCTTGCCAGTATGCATCCAATCGGCCGATTAGCCAAACCCGAAGAGATCGCTTCTGTTGTCTACTTTTTAGCCAGTGATGATGCCTCATTTATTCACGGGGCAAACCTGCTCGTAGACGGAGGATACACCGCCCAATAAATCTTTTGTCATATTATCTTCCAGCACTATTGAAGTTTTTTTCATTCCCCGGTACGATGCAGGTATTACTATTTACCCTTCGTATATATTCAACAATTGGGTTGAACGTTTCTACTGGAAACCGTAATTTCCAACTACGAAGAACGTCTCTTAGGGCGTTCTTCGTTTTTTTATGCTTATAAAGGGGTGTTTACAATGACCACAATCTTAATCCGGCAGGCTGAAATTATGACGATGAATGAAAACAATGACATCGTACTTGGAGACATGCGTATCGAAAATGAATGCATTAAAGAAATTCGTCCTTCTTTAACCCCCTACCCGGGAGAAAAAGTAATCGAAGCTTATGGACGAACCATACTTCCCGGCTTTATCCATACTCATATTCACCTGTGCCAGGCGCTGTTTCGCAGCCAGGCGGATGATCTTCAGCTGATGGATTGGCTGAAGGAACGCATATGGCCAATGGAAGCTGCCCACACTCCCGATTCTATCTACGCATCAGCGATGCTCGGCATCGGCGAATTGATCCGGAGCGGCACGACCACAATCGTCGACATGGAAACAGTCCATCATACAAACGCTGCCTTCGAAGCCATAGAAGCTTCCGGCATCCGGGCTCTATCCGGCAAAGTTATGATGGATAAGGGGGATGAAATGCCTGCTCCCCTGCTTGAAACAACGGACCAGTCCGTCCAGGAAAGCGCCGATTTGTATGAAAAATGGAACGGGCGGGATAACGATAGAATACGATACGCATTTTCACCACGGTTTGTTGTCTCCTGCTCTGAACCGCTGCTGCGCGAAGTTTCCCGGCTGTCCAATCATTACGGGGCGTATGTGCATACACACGCTTCAGAAAGCCAGGGAGAAATAGAAATTGTTGAAGCTGATACCGGTATGCGCAATGTGACATATTTAGATCATCTTGGCCTTGTGCATCCGCGCCTTATTCTCGCCCACTGCGTCTGGCTCGATGACCATGAAAAGCAGATCATTAAACAAAAGGGCGCTCATATCAGCCACTGTCCAAGCTCCAATATGAAGCTTGCTTCCGGATTCGCAGAGATCCCGGACCTGCTTGATCACCATCATAATGTCAGTCTCGGCGCCGACGGCTCCCCGTGCAACAACACGCTCGACATGTTTCAGGAAATGAGAATGGCTGGTCTCATTCATAAACCCTCCTATGGCCCAACCGCCATGAATGCCAGACAGGTTCTTCGCATGGCAACTATCGAAGGCGCGAAAGCGGTCGGCCTTGACCAGGAAATTGGGAGTATTGAAATTGGCAAAAAAGCAGATTTGTCCATTCTCAATCTTTATGATTTTCATACGTATCCGAGTGAAGGAGCAGATCCATACTCCCGTATCGTCTACGCCGCTTCCAAGGATCAGGTGGAAACCACCATCGTGAACGGCCGGATTGTAATGAAAGACCGCAATATGCAGACCATGAATAAAAATGACGTGCTTAGTAATGCAAACAAAGAAGCAAAGCAGTTATTCCACCGGGCCTCCCGGTATATGTCGAATTCTTTTGCATAAATTATGAGCAATCTCCTCCCTGCCAGCTGGAAATTCTGATATGCTGATGACGGAATAATAGCGCAGAAGGAAAGGAAGAGAAGATATGCTTAGTGCAAAACGAGGAGATATTACCACTGTCACCAATGTCGATTATATTTGTAATGCTGCAAACGGGGAGGGATCGATGGGCGGCGGCGTTGCCGCTGCCATCAAAAAAGCTGGCGGAGAGACTATTGAACAGGAAGCAGAAGCCTACTGCAAAGAGCACGGGCCGAAGCGCGGCGAGCTTTACGCGACCACGGCTGCCACTCTCCCGTATGAAGCCATCCTTCATTTAGTGACGATGGAAGCCCCGGCGGAAAAGTCGAACTACGACGTGGTTTATTCCTGTCTGCAGTCGTTAATACGCTACTGCCAGGAGAATCACATCTACCGGGTCGCCCTTCCGGCTCTCGGAACTGCCACCGGCGGCCTTGATCCTGACACTGTCGCGATTTACTATCGGGAGCTGCTGCACAATATACGGGAAATTCAATTTATCGCTGTTGATATGGATGAAACGTTCATTCAGGCGCTTGAAGCCGAATAGCGCAGATGCAGGGCCCCGGGGTTTTTACCCCGGGGCTTCTCGTATAATTTTTTTCAAACCTGCCCCTCTCCTTTATTTCCCTGTGCTTTCTGCTTCCTGCCGGCCTGCAGTCTGCACAGCATGAACAACAGCAATGGCAGCCACGAAAATGGACGGCACGTACACCGTAACGAGCAGACTTGCGTACAGCACAAAAAATAACACCGCCCAGAGATATTTTTTAACATACACCTGTCCCGCCCCTGGAATTAAAAGCGACAACAGCCCTGCTATCCACATCTTTTTGTTTTTCATATTTTATCCCTGCCTCCTAAAAATTTTTAGTTCTTCATGAATATTAATAATTCTTCAGCCGATATAAGAATTAATGTATCACCCATACTTTTATTGCACCGGGAGGCTATTAATATGCTGTTTTCAGCAAAACCATCATCTGCACCAGCTTCACAATTTCCAGGGGACGCCCATTCCGGCAGCCGGATCAGGCTTTCCCCCGGGAGCGATCTGCACCGTCAGCTCCAGCTGATTCATCTAACCGACCATGACCTCTATATACTTTCCGAACTTCAGCCAGTCATTGCTGAAAACATCGAAGCTATTGTTGAAGCCTTTTACCGCAATCTTAAGAATGAACCAAGCCTGCGCGCTATCATTGAAGAGCACAGCTCGGTCGAACGGCTGAGCCGGACGCTTGCTGTCCACGTGCAGGAAATGTTTCAGGGGACGATGGAGGATACTTTTATTCAAAAGCGGCTCAAGATTGCCCAGGTTCATTTACATATCGGCCTTCTGCCAAAATGGTACATGTCTTCATTTCAAGATATGGAGCAGTCCATCCTTCATTTTGTCGACCAGCACCTTACCAGCCGGGCTGATTTTCTTCCAGCGGTTCTTGCAGTTACGAAAATCATTAACCTCGAGCAGCAGCTTGTACTTGAAGCCTACGAGGAGGCTCACCTTACGCTTCACAAAGAACAGCAGGCTGTGAAAGACCATCTTCATGAGCAAATTTCTGTCACCACCCGCTCGCTCCGGGAGGTTTTTAACCAGACAAATACCTCTGTGGCTTCGCTTACTGCGACTTCCAACAGGGTCGTTACCATTTCAAAAGAAAATGTTAAGAGCAGCTCCGGGGCCGCTTCCCAGTCCGAGGAAGGCAAGCACGAGCTCGAACAGCACGGAAAGCATATGAAAAGCCTCCAGGAGCTCATGGATTTTATGCGCACGGAAACAGGGGAACTTAAAGCAATTGCCGCTAAAATTGATGATATCACAAACATCGTCACCGGGATTGCTGAGCAGACGAATCTTTTGGCCCTGAATGCTTCCATTGAATCTGCCCGGGCCGGCGAGCACGGCCGCGGATTCGCAGTGGTAGCTACAGAAGTCCGTAAGCTTTCCGGTGAAACAAAAAAGTCAGTGGATACCGTATCTGAACTTGTCCGGAAAACAAATGACCAGATCCAGCTTGTGAGCAATCATATTGAAAACGCGGACAATCAGATTAGTGATGGCACAAAACGGGTCCATGAAATTAACAGCATGTTTGACGGTATCGTGCAGGAAATGGCAAAAAGCCGAAAGCAGAGCAATGAGACTGAGGCAGAAGTTCATTCGCTTATCCAGGAGCTGCGTGAAGTCGAACAGGCCATTTCCCGGGTAGGCAGCTCTGTCTCTTCCCTCCATGATTTAACCCGGGAATAATTACCCCCTGTTCTCATGCTATACTTACACTATAGCCAGAGAAAAGGAGGCCCTCAGATGGAATCTCAGGAACAGCCTACAGATATTACAAAGCAGTATTTAAACACCTACGGGGCGTTAAAGAAAAAATATCCTTGGCATCATTCGGACGCCCGCATGTTCATGCTGATGGCATCGATGTATTCCCTGCACCACAAGTCGTTTGATATTGAGCGGTTTGACCGTCTCCAGCAGACGATTAAAAAGAACAACAGCTGGTTTTCACCGCTGCGCTCCCACCAGCGCTTTCCAATCGCTGGTATGCTTGACTGTTTGGCTGAGAACCCCGGAGACAGCTGGAGCGGTTTTAAGCAGCTGTACAGCCAGTTGGTTCAAGGACCGTGGGGGCGCGGCACTTCTACGTACGCTGCCGCTTTATCATATTACACCTTCTTTCGGGACGATTTTTCAGCTGTGCCGGCGTTTAATGCCTGGTACGAGTTTCTGCAGGAATCCTTTCCAGATTTAACAAGCGCGGATTATTATCCTCTGCATACGCTTTATATTCATCAGTTTCCCGGAAACAAGGAACAGATGATTGAGCATATGAACAGCGCCCATCACCAGCTGCTCGAACGGGACTTTAAAAAAGGAACTCAGCTTCAGTACCTTTCCTTTTTAGCCGCTCTGAATCTCGAAAGTATAAACGAAGCTGCATACTTTGAACGTTTTGATGACATTCTTGGCCACTGGCAGTCCGGACAGTGGCACATACGTCCGTTCTATTACTCGCTCCTCGGAGTGCTCGGATTTACAGCTTCTTTTTCTTCCATTATTGATGATGCCCGCAGCGTTCATGCCCTGCTCGCTGAGCAAAGTGAGTTCCGGCGGTTTCAGCATTTTGCGGTTCATATCTCCATACAGATTGCTGTGGCCCGTCACGCTTCTCTACAAGGCGAAAGCCTGCCTCAAGCATTAATCGACGCCCAGCGGGCTGTGGCTCTGCAGGCACTGAATTCCTCAACTTCTGCTTCAACGGCGATAACCCTTTAAAACAAACTGAAGGCGCACACTGCCCGTGCGCCTTCTTCCAATTTATAACTGTTGCAATTGTTACAATTGTGCTACGATAGTTTCTGCTTATTTACATACATTCAACGTCTCATCAGTTCGCAGGGAGGGGATTCAGATGCCACGTTTTTATTCTTTTATTACAATGCTTTTTTTCTTACTATTTATAAGCGGCTGCGGCATGCTTCCTTTTTCTGCTGATTCCGGCGAGAGCGATAAGGAAATATTTGTCTCCCCTTCAGGAAATGATGAGCAAAACGGCACTATCGATGCACCTTTTCAGTCTGTTCAAAAGGCCGTTGATACCGCAGAAGCCGGTGATACTATTTATTTAAGGGAAGGCACTTATCAGGAAAATGTGAACGTGAGCCAACAGGGTGAAGAACAGCTTCCCATCACCGTCCGTTTAAAAATGAAAACGTTCATTTAAAAAACGCTGGTGATCAGCCATTTTTCTCTTTAGAAGATACCGAATACATAACGATTAAAAAATTTACCTTCCATCAGGAAAATACGGCCTCTGTGATTGCTTCCTCCGGAGAAACGCGGGCCCTTCAAATACTTGATAACCGTTTTATATCGTCTCAAAAAGCGGAAGAAGAGCCTGGGGCAGCAGTCCATATAGCCAGCTCAGATGCAGACAGCATTCACGAGGACACGATCATAAGCGGCAATACTGTCGAAAGATGGAAGCATGCCCCAGCCTTTGCACTCGAGGGAAACATAGCTTCGTTTACAGTTTCCCACAACCGCTTTGAGAAAACATCCGGAACCTCTCTCGATCTTCAGGCGGTTCCCGGAGAAGTAAACGGCCGAGCCCCGTCCGGAGGTGTTGTGAAAAACAATATTATTAATTCCTCGAACAGAAGTACCGATCCGGCTGTCGCAATCGAGGGGGCCGATGAGGTCACTTTTTCACATAACACTATAAGTGGAGGGTCTGTTGGGACATTTATCCGTAACACCTCCTTTGCAGAAACAGAGGACCTTTCGTTCAAAAATAACGTATGGCGGGACCAGACGTCGGCTGGAACGGCTCTGGTTCAGGGACCTGCTCAACGCCCAATCAGCCGCGTCTCTTTTTCAGAAAACACCTGGAAAAATGCGCACGGCAGCCGGGACTCCGCCCAGCTGCACATCCAGTCCTCCATACGACATTTAAGCGTCATCAATAACGACTTTGAAGGCTCTACATTCAACGGATTTTATATTGATGCCACTGAAGACATCAGCAGCTATGTTACCCTGAAGGATAATTCCTTCCCTTCTTCCTCCAGAGCTGAATGGAAGTGGGAGGGGCGTGAATTCAGGGATCTTGTTACATTCCAGCAATATATCGAACAGGATGCCCCCTCCTCTTCTTCTGAAGAAACTGAGTAGCAGCTCTTACAGCTGCGGGGCCCAATGTGCAAAACCTGTGCAGCAGCTGTGCACAGGTTTTTCTCTTTCTATTTCCAGCCTATTGTATAATGACAGAAGAACCGTCCGAAGGAGTGATAGTATCAAAAGCGTAACTGCTTTTATTAAAAATTTATTCTCAGAATTAATGAAGGACAACGCTGCCGGTCTTGCTGCTCAGCAGGCGTTTTATTACCTTTTGTCCATTTTTCCGCTGCTTATTTTGTTTCTATCACTTCTTCCTTACTTTAATATCGATGCTGACCGGGCTGTAACACTTTTGTACCAGTTCGTTCCTGCAGAGGCTGCCTCTCTGTTCCAGGACACGATTGAAGATACGATAAACAGCTCGAGCAACGGACTGCTTACCATTGGGGTTATTGGCACAATATGGACAGCCTCCAACGGGCTGAATGCTTTTATCAAGGCGGTGAACGGAGCTTATGATGTTATCGAAACGCGATCCTTTTTCAAGGTGCGGCTGTTATCTGTCGGTTTAACCTTTGGATTAATGCTTTCTGTTATTATTGCGCTCTTTCTGCCCGTGTTCGGCAATTTAATTTTATCGGCAGTGCAATCATTTATTTATGTTCCGGAGGATACTGTTTTTCTTGTGCAGCTTCTGCGCTGGCTTATTACTATTTCGATCACTTCCGTCATTCTCGCCATGCTTTACCATCTTGCACCAAACAATAATATGCCTTTTTGGTCTGTTCTGCCGGGGGCAATGACAGCGACGCTGCTCTGGCAGGTAATTTCGCTTGGATTTTCCTTTTATGTCAACAACTTCGCCAACTACGCATCCACGTATGGCAGCCTTGGCGGCGTCATTGTGCTGATGCTGTGGCTTTTTCTGGTGGGACTGATTCTAGTCACCGGGGGAGAAATTAATGCTCTTATCTACCGACAGAGGAAAAGAAAACATCCCGCCCCCCTGCTTCATGATTACTATTAACCTCTCCCGGTTCTGCATTGGTAGAACGTGAGTGATTGTAGTATACTAAACAGGCAAAAGTGTAGAAAAGGAGAGCCCATACATGAGTAAAAAAATGATTTTTTTCGATATCGACGGAACGCTGTACGATGAAAATAAACAGCTGCCGGCTTCTACCAGAGATGCTATTCAGAGGCTCCGGAGTAAAGGCCATGAAATCGCGATATCCACTGGAAGAGCCCCTTATTTGTTCGACGATCTCCGGGAAGAGCTCGATATCCACACGTTTATTTCGTTTAACGGTCAATTTGTGAAATATAATGGAAATGCTATTTATCAAAACACGATTCCAACCGCAAAACTTCATTCTCTGCAGTCCTTCGCTGCTGAAAAAGAGCATCCGATTGTATTTATGGGCAGCAGTGCCATGAAAGCTAATATTGAATTCCATCATGATATTCATGACAGCATTACGACGCTCGGCGTAGAGCATCCCGAATTTGATGCTTCGTTTGCAGAACAGAACAATATTTATCAGGCCCTTCTGTTTGCCCGGGAAGACGAGGAAGACCGTTATGTAGATCAGATGCAGGAGCTGCGGTTTGTGCGCTGGCACCCTTACTCACTCGACGTTATCCCTCCTGGAGGATCTAAAGCAAACGGCATCAAAAACCTAATCGCTGAAGCCGGTATTGCGCTTGAGGACTGCTATGCCTTTGGAGATAATTACAACGATGTGGAAATGCTTCAGTACGTGCCAAACAGCGTTGCCATGGGAAACGCTCCAGATGAGGTTAAAAGCTACGCCCGCCATATTACGGCTGACGTGGGCAACGACGGCATTGCACGCGGCCTGGAAAAAGTAGGCCTGCTGTAGCACCCCGGGGTTATTAACAGCAAATAATAACAGGAAGCCCCTTTGAAAAAAAGGCGGCTTTTTTTCTTTAATAAGCAATGAAACAATTTCGGTAAATGAAATTATATTTACCCCTAAAAAAAGAAGCTCTAATCTGTATAAGCTTCTTTTTGATTCGATGGTTCTGATAGTTTTGACTGTTCCGTTTGTTCCGAAGGCTTCGGTTCCTGCTCAGGGGGATACAAATACTGCTGAAAAGCCTTTGGTTTATTTGTAATAATCCCCGTGACGCCGGCATCTATTGCTTTTTTCCAGCCGCTTTTTTTATCAATAGTATAAGGAATGACTTCGAGATCCGAATTAATAGCATCGTCAATCCAGGATTTATCGATCGTGCGATAATGAGGATGAAGCTCTGTAGCCCCGACGATTTTCGCGTATTCACACGGGCGATACAGGTGCACCGCGTAAAGGATAGCGATATTGACCTCTTCGGACAGCTCCCGGACATAGGCCATCGACCGGTGGTTAAAGCTTGACACTGTAGCTGATTCTATTTTCTCATAGTCGTTCAGCAGGTTAATCACGGCTTCTTCAAGACCTTTATGAGCAATGTTGGAATTTTTTAATTCGAGCACAAGCTTCATTTCCTCCATGCCTGTTTCCCGCAGAAGCTGCTCCAGACTGACGATTTTTTCCTTTCGGTACCTTTTATGCATCCACGCGCCCGCGCTTAAATCCTGCAGTTCTTTGTATGTATATTCATGAACGCTTCCGGAAGCACCGGTCGTACGTTTCAACAGCGTATCATGGATCAGTACCGGAACCCCGTCTTTTGACAGCTGCACGTCTGTTTCAATGGCATCTGCCCCGTCTGTGACAGCCTGGCGGAAAGCCGACATGGTGTTTTCCGGGCGGCGGTCTGAAGCTCCCCGGTGCGCTATAATTGAAGTCAAAATATCTTTCCTCCCTGCACATAACCGTATAAAACCCACTCTGTGAGAGCAGGACCCAGTCGATGCCCTACTTGCCGGTTATAATCGTACTTTTCTGCTTCCTTCGCCTGCTTTTCATAAATCCTATCTGCAGTCTAAGCTTCTCTTAGTTATATATTCACATTACGGGCTTTGAAAATCAACCATTAACGTTTTCTATAAAAATTGAATGGCCTTCAAACAGCCTTTTATGATCAGATTTATTTTAATTATTATTCTGCGTTTTTTTAGACAGAATATATCTTTCACTGATACCAAAGTAACGCATTTCCCCGCTGCCGTTCGGCGAAAAGGAAGATAAGCCCGAAGATACGTTTGTTTCTTTTGATAAGCTGGTGACCTCTTCGTGCATCTGAATCGTCTGAATGCTCGATTCTGTATCATACCAATGGTATCCAAACAGACCAGCAATCCCCAGACCAATCACTGTAATAATTGCATAAAATTTCCCCATGTCCCCCACTCCAATTGCGTTCTATATGATAAATAATGCTATGAATGCAGCCCCCTGCCGCAGATCCATTCATTTTATATAAGCTTCTAATTATCAGCCTATATTATACACCTCAAAGATGATACAGGCTTTAATCATTTTTCGTTTTATTTATGAGCTTAGACCTAAGAAATACAAAAAACTCCGCCGGGGCGGAGTTTCACAAAAGCATGGAGGTATTTAACAGGACAAGCGCAAGCAGCGAGCTTCCGTATAGCAGGGAACAAAGCTGCCTGTTTTCTTTTGCATCTGCACCCGTGGTCCACAGTCCATAAAACAGATACGTGAGCACAGCAAACAACATCAGGGATAAAACAATAATAATCATTTTAGCTCCCTTCCCGCTTTTTGTCAGAATCTTTAATTTAATTTTAATGTATGCGTTCGGTCATTTCAAACCTTTTTCGCTTTTAGACACATATTTTCTCTAAGGCAACTTTTAGACCGGACCGGATGAAACAATAAACCCCCGGGCCTGGGCCCGGGGGTAACTTATATATTATGGCGCCCTAGGCAGGATTCGAACCTGCGACCTACAGCTTAGGAGGCTGACGGGAGACGCTGATGCGAACGAAAGGTACCGAACAAAAACCGATAAGGACAGGCGTTTTGTCGATAGAAACGAATGAAAAACAGGAAGTTGGGGCAGAAATAATGAAATTCTGCCCCCTCTCTGCCCCAAGTGGGGTAGGTGGAAATATCACCCAAACGTGTGTCCTCTTGTATCAATCAACAAGTCTCCTATAATGAAACCACGTCATCTACTTCCTGGATGACATTACTGCTTACTTGCCCCGCTTCTTCCGGCGGGGTCTTTTTATGTACCCGCCCGGGCTTTGCCGAACCCGGGCTTCGATAGCAAAAGTGTACCACGTTCGTCTTTAGGCTTCTTGTTCCGTTTCTTCCCTATAAATAGGTGCGCCTTGTTCTTCTTCCGTTTCATAGTCTGTGAACGCTTCTTCGAGGTCCGCCAACGGGTCTTTGCCTTCCTGCTTCACAAACCGGTTGTACCCTTTCTGAATGTTCGAGCGAACCACCTCCTCATCGACGGTGATGTTGTACTTGCTGAGCATGCCATTGACGATGTCCACGGCACGCTCAAACTTTTCCGCGCCGGCTTCGCCTTTGAAGCGTTCTTCTGCCAGTTCGGCGGCGCGTGCCGCTAACGTCTCGACAATGCCGAGGTCATCTTTCTCTTTGAGTGTCTTGATCCATTTTCTCAAATGCGGCGTAACAAACGCCAGCAACGCCGACCCTGCGAGTCCCAGTAACGTGAGTGCGATTTCCACTAAGCTGTTCGTGAGTACATCCATGTTATCCCTCCATTAAGATAATGCTTTGGTGAGTGCTTTGCGGGTAGTCGGTCCATATACGCCATCGACTTCATGGGGCACGTGCACGCGCTGAAAGCGACGGACGGCATCTTCCGTATTTGCGCCATATATTCCATCGACGCCGTTGTTCTTCGCAGCCTTGTTCGGGTAGAAGTACACGCGGGTAAGGGCTTGCTGCACCTTGCGAACGTCATTGCCACGATCTCCTCGCTTCAGGATCCCGTTCGGAAGACCGCTGCGGTTGTCTTTCGCATCTTTCCGCATCGCTTGCAGCGTCTGCGGCCCGGGCACGCCATAATACGTCGCTCCGCTATGAGAAATATCGTTGTCGTCCTGATAGTCACGTACTGCATCCAGGGTGTTCTGGCCGAACACCCCGTCGGCTTTGCCGGCTTTGTAACCGAGGTCGTTCAGCAGCTGCTGGATCTCTTTTACGTCGTTGCCTTGCTTCATCCACCAGTTGCTGTGGAAATCCGCAAAGGATTCGCCGTTGTACGTTGGCGTGCTGCTTTTCGTTGTGGAAGCACTGGCGACCCGGCTGCCACCAACCGCTTGCCCCCTGCGAGCTGCGGAGCGTACCACGTCCATATCAATGCCCGGGCAGGTTTTGTACACGCGCGGGAATTCACGGTGCCCTTTGAGTCGGCTTACCGGAAGATTGAGTTCGTCT
Organism: Marinococcus tarijensis; assembly: GCF_054971385.1. Taxonomy (NCBI): domain Bacteria; kingdom Bacillati; phylum Bacillota; class Bacilli; order Caryophanales; family Bacillaceae; genus Marinococcus; species Marinococcus tarijensis. The sequence goes on from NZ_JBQOJA010000008.1 coordinate 58,979, forward strand.
TTCAGGTCAAGATACAACTCCATGAAGGATTTCTCCTGCGCCTTTGTGAAGCTGTCTATCCCGACCAGGCAGATATGCACCGACTTCGTGTTGTAGCCCTTCACGCCGTTCGTGATGACGTTCAGGTTGTAGTTGCGCTGAATGGTGCCATCGCGCAGTATCACGTAATGATAGCCACCGGCGGAACTCCATCCCAGCGTACCTCTCCAATAGCGCTCGAAAGCTTGCGTATTACCGCTCGTGGTCGCCGAGCAGTGCCGCACAATGTACTTGATACGGCTGAGGGAACGCTTGTTGTTGCCCCCGAAGGCATGTCTGCGTCGATCAATGACTTTTGCCATATTACTTGTCCTCCTCTAAGATCGCGTCGCTTGGACGCTGTTTGGTATCGGTGTTGCTCACAAACGCCGTCGAGACAAAACAAAATGCCGCAATGGTTAAGGTGATGCCGGTCATTAAATTAGGAAACTCCGTCGTGTTAATCACAAACAAAAAGACAAAAAACACGCCACTCAGCCCGAGGCCGATGTAGCGGAACGCCCGAACATTTAACAGCAAGCCGATGCCCTGGCTGAATGCCGCCAGAAAGCACAACAGCCCCCACGCCCCCTGGGGCATGATGGCCGTCATCAGCTGGTAAAACTCGGAGTTCTGGCTGAAAAAATCAAACGACACCAGGGTGATTGCTTCCAGCGCGACCATGACGAAGATGAACGGTTCAAACAAAGGTACGTTTCTCACATAACCCCTCCTCCTTTCATTAAAAAAGCGTCCAGAGGTAAGTCCCCAGACGCCCAAGTACCGCCATGACCGTACCGACGAGCACGGTGCCGATGACTTTGTTCAATATGCCCTTCCACCAGTTCTCGCGGTCCATCCAGCGCTTGATTTCCCGCTCCGCGCGTTTCAGCCGGACGAGGATGCCGGTGTCCGCGTCGTTGATCTGCTGCTCCATGTCGTCGATTCGTTTGCCATGCTTGCGGACTTGTTCTTCCGTGCGCCATTGGCGAAACTCCGGTGGCCAGTTGTTTTTGTCGTTATCCATCGCCCCCACCCCCTAGTCGTTGCACATCGATGTGCTCGCCTCCTTTCGGGTTTTCGCTCTCTTACCGAATGTATTCATATAACTCGCTCATGGTTACTAGCCGCACGTTGGAGGCTTGGATATGATCGAGGAGTTCTTGATACCGCTCTTTTTGCCCGCCTGCCGTTAATTCATGCCCGTACAGCGTGGCATACAGCCCGTATTCATCGCATATATCAATGACCTTTTTGTTTCGTTCCAGCGTGGTCTCATCCCCAATGTCGAAGCTTGGTACCACACGCTTATTGACCCCTTTGGTCAGAAACTGATTGGTCGTCCCTCGAAGCGTCTTTCGGTAAGCGCCCCAGACTTCCCGAAGTAGTTTGTTATGCCCGCCGCCGGGGTAGGCATGGTGCTCCGGGGGAGGTAAATTCAACACATCACGGAAATAAGCATTCACGTTCTGCATTTCCTGGTGCATCGCATCTACGCTTAATCCTGTGCTTCCTCCATTCGGGCCGCCTAACGTATGCGTATCTGAATGGCATTGCAGTTCCCAACCATGCTCAATCATTTTTAATTGCTCGGATGGTGTTAAACGCGTGGGCCCGTCATACGAGGAAACGATATAAGATGTTCCTTTTGGTTCCATCCCGCGGTTAATCTGTTCCTGGACCGCTACGGTTAAATCGGTTTTAAACCCATCGTCGAAGGTCAGAGCAATCAACCCTTGCCTCATAGTAATCCCACCCTTTCAAAGTAACGAACGGCATCCGGGCGGCGAACATCCACAGCATCAATTTCCACTTCTGCAAACAATCCTCCAAAGTAAAAATCGCGGGCCTGCGTACTTGCTCGCATGCGGTGCCCCAACGACAACTGCTCCAAGCCTTCTGAAGGAGCCTCCAACGTTTCGTCTAACTGATGCTCCACCGTCACGTTTCCATCTTGAACGACTGTCAAAAACAACCCTTCCCCTGGAATCATTTGCGCGTAGAGGCCTAACAATTCCCCAGGGTTGTACGTCAGGGTATGCCGCACAAACATAGCCGGTTGGTTGGTTTTATTGACCTCAAATTGAAACCGCGCCCCGTCATAATAGAGCACAATGCGATTGCTTGCGTCTTCATGGACGTACCACACGTAGTGAGTGCCCTCGGTGTACACTTGCTCCGGACGCAGAATAACCCCGATGCCAAACTCTTTGGAAAAGACATCTGAAATATTAATATGCGCCTGGTCTTCGCCGTGAAGCACACGCAACCCATGCTTTCGTTCCAATTTCATGCTTTCATACACTGGCTCATTCACCCCATACTCGTTCCCTTGCGCGTCTGTGGTGGAGGTGGGCCGGGCGTGAATAAATGCTTGTTCATTGTGTTCCCAGGTTCGTTCGGTCACCGGCGAACGGTAGAGGGAACGATCCAGGGTGTACACCATGCCGTAGTAGTCGTTGTAAATCCGATTGATGATTTCATTGACGACGGGAGAGAGTTGATTTTTTTGTATGGTCGCGGGTTTGATGACTGACCCATCCGTGCGCCACCCCACATACGGTTCGTAGGACGTTGCGGCGTCGCCCTCTTCTACTTGCATGGCATTCACACCCACTGATGTGCGAAAGGACACGCGGATATATGCAGCGCCGGCTGGCGTGGTAAATGTGCTGGTGATGGTATCGTCCCCGCTTAGGAACGACTGGTCCTCGTCGTAAAACGCCACCCGGTTGTCGCTGTCGGAGGTCATGGTATAGACAGCCTCTTCATCCACTTCCATGTAGTCACTAATCGTAAAGCTGGATGATCCCACCGGGGCCCCACTGTTGATGCTGACGTAATACCCCGCCACGGCTGCTGCTGGGTTGAACATATTCTTTCCGTGTTCAAAAAATGTGGTTTTTTTCGGCGACACGGACGCATTACGCGGAATCGACAACAATTCAAAGGACGAACCGGCACTTCCTTCAATCGCCTGAATGGCTTCCTCGTTTAAATCATCAAGGCTGATGGCAATGGTCTTGTCACGTTTGTTTCGCAGTTTGGATTCGGTATCGTTCCGTTCCGCCCTTAGCCGGTCGTGCAACACATCATATCCGCCACGGGCGTCCTCGATTTCGCCAATGGTGCTTGTTTTAATAATTTCCCGGCTAATACGTTGTTGTGCTGCTTCCAGTTCATTCACCATCAAGTCCAAGTTTTCCATTAAATTAATTCGAAGCTCCCTGTGCATGTTTGGAAGGTGTAACAATCGCAACATTTATTCCGCCTCCTTTCTAACAAGAACCGCGTAACCATCTTCGTCTCGTTCAATCCGGTAGTCGCTCAAGACAATGTCCTGTTCTTTTGAGAACGTCTGCTTGATGCAGTGGTGATAGCTCCGGTCCGGGATCACTTCCCTGCCGACACGGGCGCTGCCAGTCACATTGCCATCGCTATCGGTGTCGCATAAGATAAACAATTCTTCATCCATACAACCGCCCCTTTCTCAGCCGGGTATATACCCATTCAGCGGAGTTGCTCGTGCGGAACTCCAGCTGCACCACGAGTAGTTTATTCATGTTAAACGGGACGCCGAGATCAATAATGATGTCGCCGCCCTGGTTTTCTTCTGTGGTGTTGCCTCCGTAGCTCCAATTCGACTGCCGGATCTCATACGTTTCACCGGTGCCGGGATTGAACGCCCGGACCAGGCAAGTAGCACCGCCTTCCCGCACCTGCGCCACGTTCAGCTGCAGGTACCGGTTCGTGTGGTTAAACTCGAAGAAGCCCCAGGTGCGGTAACTGTTGCTTTTGGTCCGCAGCCACCGCCCGATCCATTCGATCGTGTTGCCTTCCACGCGCATCCCTTCGATGTACGGCGGATACGCCGGAAACATGGTGCCTGCTTTCGTGGTATAGCCGTCGATGATTTCCTGCCGGCCGTCCGCGCCGTAGACATTGAACGCCCCTTTGTAAGCAGTCGCTCCGCCCGGCTCGATGACGAACTTTTTGTCGGGGTCGTCCACGTCCTGCCACACGGCCTGCTCATCATCAATGTAGAACAATCCCCGGCTCCCCTCGATGCGAACATTTCCGGTGCGAATAGTACCGGTCCAGATCGCGGTAGCGTTCAATCCCTGCGCCGTGAGCGCGTTGTCGTAAGTGCTGCCCCCATCGGTACTGATGCCGACGCCGCCAGCCGTGTACAGCATGACGTTGTTTGGATCGTTTTTATCAACGGCAAGCACGCTGCCATTGGACAGGATGGTAAACTCCGTCTCGAACGATTGGAGCTTGTCCGTGGTGAATTGGACCACATCGGACAGCCATTCCAGTTTCATCGGCTTCTTGCCTTCAATGGCGTCGCTGATGGCTTTGATCGTTTTTTCCTGCCGGCGCTGCTGATTCTCCACGTTATCGAAATTGGAGAGCGTCACGTCGCAGTCAATCACGTCAAGGTGCGCGTTAAACTCCTCCATAATCTCCACCATGCGGGTGCGGAGCTTGAGCCCCATGCGCCCATCGACCAAAAAGACCCGGTCCCCTTCTTCGGGACGGGCGCGGTCGTAACCTTGGTCGCGCAAATCGTGAAACTTGAACGTAATCGACGTTTTCAGGCTGTTATCGACTTCCTCTTTCACTTTCTCAAGCAGGTTTTCTTCAATGGTGAAGCGTTTGTCCTCGATGATGACCTTGCGGCCTTCGCCGTATACATCCGCCAACTTGGAGCGATATTCCACCCGCGCCAAGCGTTCGCCCGTGTCCTCGTCCACCTTGCCCAAGCCAATACCGACCGTGGCGAGGTCTACGGCATCAATTTCCCGGTTCACGCTGTTCACATTGAACTTGTAGCGGTATTGGAAGTCCGTGTCGCGTCCGATTTCCGGTACAAGGGTAATGATCGGGCCTTCTACGGTAAATTCTGCACCGTATCGCTCCATGGCCTCTAAGAAGAGGTCGCAGGCGTCGCTTACGCCGAAGTTTTCAAACTCCTTCGATGGAAACTCGCCCTGAATGTTGAATTGGAACGGCGCATCCGCCAAAATGAAGGTTAAACACTCGTTAAAACTCATCGTTTTGGAGCGTTCTTCTTCCACCGGGATGTTTCGCAAGGTGTCGTAGAAGGTATGCACGCACGAAAACTCGCGCTGGTAGTCGTTACCGTCGGCATCGTCGCTTGTGAGGAGCACCTTGTACTCGTCTCCCAGGAAACCGACGGTCCAGAGCTCGCCAATGGCATCAAAATAATGGTCATTCGCCCGGGTACGGTAAAGGGTGAAGGACAGCTCCTTTTCGCCATTCACGCGCTTGGTGCGTTTCATGTTCGCAAAGCCCGACAGGACCTTTTTCTTGCCCTGTAGGTTCGTGATCGTGGGTTTCATGTGCTGTCCTCCTTTCTACCGATAGTAAAAGCGGAAATCAAAGGTAATTTGACTCCCGCTTCCCGCCCCGGTGACTTCGATGTCGTTGTCGCCCGGTTCCAAGATGATGAATTCGAGGTTCGTGTCCTCGACAATCGTCTGCTCGTTCTTACTGCTCTGGATGCCCCGGATGGTGATGGTATCGCTGCTCCCGGAGGAGCCGTTGTATCGCCATTCCGTGCCATTGGTATGGTTATAGATGCGTAAGTTGCTCGACGCCCCGGTGAAGGTGATCTCGAAGAAGGAATACTCCGCCTCCACGGGTTCATCGCCGCCATTGTAGACATTGAAGCGGGATGGATTATCGTGTGTGTATTCCAGGTCCCGGAAGATTGCTGCCCCGCCGAGCGTCCAGATGTTGTCCTCTTTCGCGTCACCGCTGTCGCCAATAATGAACGGGGTTTTCGTGGTTGCCGCGCTTTCGCCAAACGGCAATTCCACCGTTTCGTAAGTGATGGACCCTTTGCCGATGCGCCCCTGCTGCTCAATCTCGCTCATGTCCACGCGCCGGACGTAGTACCGCTTGCCGTAAATGTAATCGAACGCCAGGTCCCGGTACACGTTGAACGGGCGGGGGTTGCCCGCCTCGTCCTCATACGGCTGCTCGCCCGGACGTTCAAAGCCGTAGCCTTCACCATCCGTGACCCCTTCATACAGGTAGAAGGGTTTCTTCCCGGCAAGCAGGCTGATGATCTCGTCACGCTTGAGCGGGAAGTCCAGCAGGTCGTAGGCTTCAAACATAAAGGGCACGGTCACCGTTGCTGTGCCGTAATCTTCGCCGTAGTTATGCGCACCGGGGCGTCCCTGCGATTCCTTGTTATACGTGCGGATGTCCGGCGCGGACCGTTGAAAGTCCGTCGCCAGCAATCCATGCTCGGTCCAATAGGTTAATGTGCCGTCCTGGCTTTCCATGATGATCGCCATGGTTTATCACCGCCCTCCAAACGCGCTCCGCCGACGGGAATCCTTGGCGTTGCGGTAGTTGGTGTTGCTTTGAATCTCTTTGCCGTCCAGATGGATGTGATTGTGAATCGTCTGATCCGGCAGGTCAAACTCGTTGACCTCTTTGGTCATCGTGCTTGTGTTCACATTGGCATCGGCGCCAATCGCGTGGTTCATCGCGCTCTGGACGCGTGCGAGGTCACTGTCATTCGCGGTGAGCATCATTTCTGCGCCGGCGGCTTGGACGTTCGGCACGCTGATATTGCGCATGCCTTTCGCCGCAAGGTTTGCGACTTTGGCGGACTGCTTCTGCACTTCCTTGCCTTTGTTCGCAATCCCGTCCGCTAACCCTTGCCCGGTCCATAGCCCGAGTTCCGTCGTTACTTTCGACGGCGACGCAATGCCGAGCTTTTTCTTGAGCCATTTCGGGATTTTGTCTGCCACACCTTGGACCGCTTTCTTTACCCCGCTGAGAGCGCCTTTGATCCCGTCAATCAGCCCATTGATGATGTCTTTACCGATCTGGAAGAGGTTGATGCCTTCCAGGAACCTTTGCGCTGCGTTCCATCCGTCTTTGATGAAGCCAAGGATGCTATCCATCGCTTCGGATATGAAGCTCTTGATGCTGTTCCAAATATCCTTTATGACACCCCAAATGCTTTCTAATACGCTGGATACCGTGCTTTTGATGGTATTCCATACGCTTGTGATAATGGATTTGATCGTGTTGAGCGTACTGGTGATGAAGGACTTAATGCTGTTCCACACCGACGTAACAACGCTCTTTATGGCATTGAGCACCGACTGCACCGTCGATTTGATGGCATTCCAGACGGACTGCACCACACTTTTAATGGCATTGAGCACCGATTGCACCGTCGCTTTAATAGCGTTCCAAACGGACCGCACCACGCTTTTAATGGCGTTGAGCACGGTGGTTACGACGCTCTTGATCGCATTCCACACAGAAGTCACGACCGATTTAATGGCATTCATCACTGAAGTGACGATAGATTTTGCTGCATTGAATCCACTTTGAACCACGGATTTCACGGCATTAACTGCGCTTGTCACCACGGATTTAATCGCGTTCCAAACGGTCGTGATAATGGTACGGATGGCACTCATCGCACTGCTGATGGATGTCTTGATCGCCTGCCAGGCGCCCTGAATATCTCCGCGCAATACCCGGAGCACGGCGATGATAGCGTTTTTAATGGCGTTCCAGATCTGCGTCAGCGCTGTTTTGATACCATTAAACGTCGTTATCGCAGCTGACTTGATGCTGTTCCAGATGTTTTGGATACCAGATTTTACGGCGTTCCAGATCGAAAGCGCCGCACTTTTAATGCTGTTCCAAATGCCCGTGAGGAACGAGCTAATGCCGGACCATACCGACGACGTTTGGCTGCTGGTACTGGACCAAACATTGCTGAAGAAGTTCTTAATCGCGTTGAATATGGTGGTCGCCGCTGTCTTGATGCCGTTCCACACGCTCAGAAGCACGCTCTTGATGGCATTCCAAACCGCGCTGAACGCCGCTTGAATTGGCGCCCAGACCGTCAGGAAGAAGGACTTCAGTGCGTTCCATATGGTGGTCGCAGCGGTTTTAATCCCATTCCAAATCGTGGTAAGCACCGTTTTGATCGTGTTCCAGGTAGCGGTAAAAATGCTTTGGACGCCGCTCCACAGCGAACTGAAGAATGTTTTCAAGGCATTGAAGACGGTGGTTGCTGTGGTTTTAATGCCGTTCCATACGGTCGTGAGAAATGATTTGATCGCATTCCATACGGTCGTGAACATTTGCTTCCAGGCATTGAGCGTGGCCAATAATTCCTGCCCGATTTCAGTTTTGAAAAAGCGGGTCATGAGCGCCTTAATCGCTGTTCCGGCGGCGGTGAACACGCCTTTGATACCTTCCCAAATGGTGGTGAAAAAGACTTTGATGCCATTCCAAATCGAAACCACGGTCGCTTTGACTGCGGTAAAAATGGTCATCGTTGCGGTTTTGATGGCGTTCCACGCGGTAGTCACTGCCGTTTGGATGGCGGTGAGGATGGGACCTACCACTGTCACCAAGGAGTTCCAAATGGTGGTGAATACCTGTTTGATGGCATTGAGCGCTGTCATGAAAATTTGTTTGATGATTTCCCAGCTCGTGCGAATCGCCGTCTGGATCGCCGGCCAAATGGAAAGCGCAATGCCTTTGATGAGTGTCCATCCTGCGCGGAAAATACCCTGGACCGCAGTGAGCGCCCCGCGGAAGATCGTTTTGACGCCTTCCCACATGCCGGTGAGGTCGCCGGTGAACAGCGCTGCAAAGGTCTTGATGATACCCATGATGATGGTGACGCCGCCCTGGATGATGCTCGATATAGCGGTCCACGCTGCACTGAATACCGTTTTAACAATGTTCCAGCCGGCGGTGATCACGGATTGAATGAAAATCATGTTTTGCTGAATAATCGTTTTGATCGACTGCCACCCGGCTTGCACAATCGGGCCAATGAGCGCCCACGCGGCTTCAAATACGGCCGTGATGCCGTTCCAGATATTTTGCGTCGCCTGCGTGATCTGCGCCCCGTTTTCCTGCCAGAACGTCTTGATCTGGTTCCAGATGTTGCGCACAAAGGCAAATACCGTTGTCATCGCCGTCTGAATCGCTGTTTTGACCGCGTTAAACGCGCTGATGGTCGATGCTTTGATGGCTTCCCAATTCTCGATGAATACGGTGGCTAAGGCAATCACCGCAGTAATAATCAACCCAATCGGCGTCGGGAACAAGCGGAAGTTTTTCAGCACCGTCAGTGCAATGCTTCCGACCCGCGTCAATATCGGCGCCACGGCAGCAAATGCGACGCGCATCCCTGTAACTAATGGCGTCAGCAGAGAACCAATAGAGGTCGCAAGTGTAGTAATCGTGCCAATCATGCTCGCAATTGCTGTTCCGACAACACCTATGATTGGAGCAATCAACCGATACAACCCGTACAGGGTGGTTAATCCCGCAATCAGTAACCCTACCGCCGGGTTCGTTTTGAGCAAACTGCTTGCCCATGCAAAAAAGCCGTTCGCGATTTCCAGCACGGTCTTCCCGAATGGAGCCATCGCAATGAGCAGCCCTTCGGCGGTCTTATAGAGGTTTCCGATCAATGCTACAACGGTGGGGCCGGTGGCTTTGATGTACGCTAGGAAATCTTTAAACGCCTGCGTCTGCCCAAACTGACTCGCCCACGTTTTGAATTTCTGCGTCAGGTTGTCCAATCCCGTGAGCATATCCGCGCTCATTGGGGCGAAGGCTTTAAATAATTCCACGAAGCCCATCGTGATGTTGCCAATAATGCTCAGGATTTTTGGCCCGTTCGTCTGCACGTACTGGATGAATTTTTGGAGACCGTCCGAGCCGTTAATGCTGGCGGTCCATTCCCGCCACCGCTGGCTCATGTTCAAGAGTCCCTGCTCCATGGTTTGTGCCAATGGATCAAACGCCCGCAGGACGTTCAGTAAGCCCACCGCGAAGTTGCCGACTGTTTTCGTAAGGTTTTCAAAGGCACGAGGTGCTGCAGATTCAAACCATCCAAAGATGCCCTGTACGTCGTCCGCTTTCAAGTTGTTTCGCAAGGCTTTGCCCAATACTTCGAGCTTGCCCGCCACTTTCATAAGCGTGCCTTCCATTTCATTCATGACGGTCACGCCAGCTTCCGCAAACTGTGTGAACCCTTTATAGATCGGCTCCTGCAGCTTCACCTGCAATTGCCCGTACACCATTTGGAAGCGGCTCAACGCATCAATGGCTTTCTGGGTATACTTTGGCAACTCATTCCATTCTTTCGACCCTTTCGCGATATTTTGTTCCATTTTGTACAGACTCTGGATGCTGGTGATGAGGAACGGAGCCAATGCCCCGAGTCCTCCGGCAGCCGCCCCGAGGGAACTGGCTAATCCGAGCGCACCGCCTCCGGCCACACCGGCAGCTGCGCCAATTGCGCTAAACGCCGCTACAGCGTTCGCGGCTAACGGGGAAAGCACCGAAAAGGAACTGATCAACGCACCGCGAAACACGTTGCCGATCAGAAACTGCACGTTCTCGATATGGTTTGCAAGCCGGCTGATGGTCCGGCGCATGTTTTTCGATCCTCGTTGGTGCGTAGCGACCAATCGTCGCATTGCCGCTTCAGCGGCCTGTAGCGCACGGGCATGTTGCTCCCGGCGTACTTCCAGAGTAAGCACATGGCGCTCTGGCATGGATGCCATAGCGGCTTTGGCCACGGATAAACTGGCTAAAAACTTGCCAGCGTTGGCAATCAGGTCGGTGGTATGGCGTTCCGGCAGACTTCGAATGGATTGACGCACCTGCATCATCTTCTTAACGAAACCGCCAATGCGCGCACCAACCACAGCGGTTAAACGCTCGGTCATGGGCTCTCCCTCCGTTTCTACTCTTTTTTGCCTTTGAACAAGCGGCTGAGCATGGACTGCTTGCGTTGAATGTCCGCGTGCTTCTCATCCTGGCGTTTCTTGCGCGCCACTGGATCGTGCGCGTCTTCAATCGCCTGCATTTCCTTCTCCACGTTCAACACTTTCTCTGGCTTGGCGTTCTTTTGGTTCTGCACGTAGCGGTCCATGAACATTTGCTTCACCGCATATTGCAGGTCATCCACCCGCCGCTTTTGGGCAGCTTTGACCATGACCATGAGCTCGCGGGGCGTCCAGGAGTCCACCTTCTCGATGTCGAACACTCCTAAGTAACGCCCGGCCATGTCATAGTACATGTCCAGATCGAGGACTAGGCGGTCAGCTCGTTGTACATTTCTTTGAGCTCGTTGTACTCGTCCAGTTGATCCTCCCGCTTCTTCTTCTGCTCGTCCGTTTCGTCCTTCGGCGCTTGCTTCAGTTTCTCCATCTGGCGATTGATCTTGTTCCAGAAGGTCCTCCGCTTTCTGCTGAAAAAACCGGCTTCGTCCAGCACCTGGAAGCACTCCTGAATCACGCTGTCAGCTTCACCGTCTTCCTCAATGCGTTCCGACAGTTTTTCCTGCAGGATGTCGTCGAGGTCTGTTTTTTTCATCAAGTCTTTGTGATGCGCGAGGGAGGCGCGCCAAAACGGGATGACTTCTTCCGCATCGCCGTTGATGAGGCCCATGTAGTTGTTGAAAAAGCCATCCTGTTCTTCTTCTTTCTTGACCGCGTCTTCCTTGTAGATGCGCTTCAGCTCTTTGGCAAAGAAAATGTTGTACTTTTGGTTGTACACCTTGTCGTTGATCGTTAGTTCTGGCATGGGATGCCCTCCTTATGGGTTGTAAGTAAATAAAAAGAAAAAAGGACCAGCCGGAGCTGATCCTTGCGCGTATGCTTAGGTGCCGGACGGTGCTTCCGTGCCAGTTTCCCCCGGCTTTTCAAACTGCGTCGTGCTGTTCGCCGGCAGCTCGAAGTCTTCCTCCGTGAGGGTCCCTTCCACGGATTCGCCATCCACCTGTACTGTGCCGCTGTATTCCACGTAGGAGTCGGACTCACTGCCCTTCTCTATGCTTTCCACCAGTGCATTAGCAAACAGGGCCTCATATTCACCCGCTTCGTTCGGGTTCAAATCCAATTCCCAAATTTTGACGCGCTTTTTCTTCTTGATCGCTTCAAGAATCGCTTTCTGCCCCGGGGAGCCGTCGTAAAACGTCGTAATCTCGAACGACTCTGAGTTGTTACCGTACTCCAGACGGCGACCAAACTTCGTCTGCTCGTCCAGTAATTCGTTTTCAACGGAATGCGTGCCCTCGGTCTGTTCGGCGATCATATACGCGCTGCTTCCAATCTGTGCGTCGGCCAATTGAATCATGTAGACAATGTCTGATCCTTTGCGTCTCATGAAATCTCCTCCTTATTTTTGCATTAAAAAAGCACGAACTCTTATGAGTCCGCGCCGTCCTTCGTTATTGACTTCGTTAATCACATTCATGCTGTCATCGCTGAAATGCCCGACAAATGAGCCGTCCGGCAAAGTAACGGGCGTACTGGTCAGCGACTGCCATACCAACTCCATAAGTTGATAGGCTTCCGCATTGCCGTCATATCCGCTCCAAATTTGAATCGCAAACGTGATTTCCTGCGCCCGTGAGGTCTTGGTGCGCTGCGGCTGCATGTCAAAGTTGGTGAGCGTGATATACGGGAGCGGCGTGTCGGTCAGTACGTGGTCAAAGATGCCGTTCACTTCGCCCATGAGTACCTCATCGCTCGTGAGGTGTTGAAAAATGGCGGTTTGCAGTGGGATGAACGCTAGTTTTTCCATTCGATCACCCGATTCTGTTTAAGTTGCGCTCAAAATAGTCCTTCGCCCGGGCAACAGCAGGGAAGAAGTACGGCTGCGGCTCATTGCCCCGGGTGGTGACCCAACGTCCGAGGCGGGCGCTGTAGTACGTCCATTGGTCTTTCCTTCCATTGCCGTATTTCGCAAAAATGCCAGTCCCTAATTCTTGGAAAATCCCGTAGCTCGCCCCGACGATAATGGTCACGGTCAATCCTTTGTTAGACGGTGTAGCCGCTATGCTCTTTTTGAGGTTGGACGTATCCACCGGTGCGCGAGCGGTAGCTTCGGCATGAAGGACAGCGCCAGTCGCCTGCACGATGTTTTTTACCTGTTGGATATACTTCTTCTCGAATTCATATGCTTTAGCTTCAAAGCCTTTGGTGCTGAATCCGAGCCGTACTCTGCCTCTACGAACCATCGCCGAGTTCTCCCCGCTCGCCCTTGATTAGCATGACCTCGCCATGCCCGCCCTGGTTGATCGGGTCCGACTCCATGCTGTACACGTCGCCCGTGTCCAGATGCCGGATGCGCATGTCCTCCGTGATGCCGGGGAGCGGCGGAAAGTAGATGTCCGCAAACAAGCGGTGCCCCTGTTGCCCGCCCAGGTACCACTCGTCGCTGTTGTTCGGCTGCACGAGTGCTTCCGTTTCCATGACCCGCTCATACCCGCCGGGTTTGGAGCCGCCCATGCCATCGTACACCCTGCCGGCTTTCTCGAACGCAATCCGGTGGATGAACATGTCTGTCCAGATATTGGCGTGATTGCTCATCATGACGTGAACCTCACTTTCCGATACTTGCGCAGGCGGTTCATGGTCTGGGCGGTGGCTTCCTCGGTAGACGCGTACGTGATGGTCACGTTACCCATCTTCTTCGACTTGATGCCCGTGTCCCGTTCGCTGGCCTGGAAGGCTTCAGCGAGGTACAGCACCACACCCGCCGGCAGGTTGTCCGGCTCAAAGGAGCGATTGCAGTAGTCCTCCGCATCCTCGAGCATCAGCGGGAGGATCCTATCGAGCGTGGCATTATAGTCATCGTGCTCCACGCCCGCGACCGCTTTCACCTGGTCCCGCAGGTCGTGAAGTTGATCCTTATTGAGTTCTGCCATGTCCGCTCACCTACTTTCCTTGCACCAGGGCGATGAGGTCTTTCTTGACCATATCCTCGGTGTACGTAATGCCCTGCTCATCCAAGAAAGCCTGCAGACGCTTGTTCTTTACGTCTTTCAAGTAAGACTGGGGCATTTCATTCAGCGGACGCTCGTCTTGCTTAGGCGCTTGATGAGCGGCCTGTGCGTCCTCCACGTAGCGGAAGCCCGCTGGCTCCATGCCCCGCTGCACGATGCGCGTTTCCTTACCGCGTCGGACGCGGATGAGGTTATTTGCCATCGCTGTCACCTACTTCCTTTTGGCCTTGCGCCCCTTCTTCTTGCGGTTCTTTTTGAGCCGCTGGTCGGCGTTTGTTGCTCGACTTGGCTTTCCCCTTGCCATTCGCAGACCCTCCTTCCGCAGGTATAAAGCCCATCGGCGCATACACGACCCGATAGGCTCGCTCGGTTACTTCTAAGATTTGTTTATCCTTTTGTATTCTCACGTCTCATCATCCTTCTGGAGTAGTTTCTGCGGCTGGTGTGAGCCCGGCAAAGGCATCGCCTGTGAGCGTCATGAAGGCCGGATGCATCGTTGCACGCAGCGCAAACATATCGCGCTCGAACAGGTTAATTGGGTTACCTTCGGCGTCCTGAATCGTTGTCAGTGTGGCATCTTCCGAGATCGAGTATTCGATGTTTTGCAGGATGCCGTAGCGGGCGTTTCTCCAGTCTCCCGTGATAAGGTGCGCTTTCTCGTAGTCCCACGACTTGCCGTCAGTGTAACCGATTGGCAGGCCAAGTGCTTGAGCGGTTGCGCCTTGACGGGCATCGTTGAAAATCGGAAGCCCTTGGTTGTCCACCGCGCCGCGAAGGTGCTGACGGAATCGTCTCACGGTTGTGTGACCCGTTGGATCAAAGTCGCCGTCCTCCACCAATGCCATGAGCGCGTTCAGTTCCGCATACAGCGAACCGGCAGAGTCTTTGGCTACGGTATTCCCCGCCGATGTGATGTTCTCCCACACGGATGTGCCGGACGCGAACGGAGAGTTGTTGCCAAACAGCGCCGCCTGGTCAAACTTGGTGTAGAATGCCTCCGCAATCGCCGGGCGCATCTGCGTGAAGAAGTCCGATACGCTGTAGCGGAGAAATTCTTTCGATACCGGGATGATGACGCCGAGCTTCTTGGCTTCCATTTCCGCATCGACCCATGTGGCTTTGCTGGTCTGGATGCGCTCGGCTTCCGATACCCAGTACGCGCCAGGGCCTTCGGCGAGGTACGTGAACTCTTTCTTCGGTTTGGTCATTTCTTCATACGTGGCAAGCTGCGCCACCGCGGAGTTCTGCATGAACTCTTTTACCATCAGTGTTCCTTGCTCGGATGGGATTTCCCCGGTGCGTGCGTCTTGCAGTAACGTTGTGTCTGGATTAAATGCCATTCGTTATCGCTCCTTAGTCGGTAATCTTCGCTTCTTTGGCTAAGTCGGCAAAGCTGCCGGCGTTTGAGCCCCCGCCGCGAGATTGGCTGGATTGAAAGCGTTCGCCGCTTTCTTGAAACTTGGCATCCACGTCTTTTTGCAGGCTGCTCTTGTATACTTCATCAAGCGCCTCCAGGTTCGCCGTGGTGCTTTCCTCGTCGTCGCCAATGAATTTCGCAAGCACGCGCTCGTCCTTGGGTAACCCTTTTTCGTCGGCATAGGCATACGCTTTGTTCATCAGCTGTTCGCGGGTGCGTTGTTTCTTTTCATCCGCCAACTGCTGTTGAATCTCACGCAGCTGCTTCTGTTCCGGGGTTTCCTGCGGATTCGCTTCTTTCTTGCCTTCTTCTTTGGCGTCGTCGAGCATCGGTTGCAGGTTCTGCTCTTTCCATGTGGAAAGGCCCTTGGAAAAATTCCGATCCAAGCGCGGCTGCAAGATCTTTCTGCCTTCGTCCGTGTCCAGGAAGCCCTCCACTTTCTCCGTCGTCGGCGTTTGGAGTTCTTCCATGTATGTCTTGACCTCGGAATCGTTGGCATTATCTTGGAGAAATTGTTTTACTTCTTCTAACGTCATGCTCGTTGCCTCCTGACCTCCGTGTACGCGCCACAGAGTTCGTTTTGCCTAGTTTTAAGCCATGCGACAGGGCAATTAAAAAAAGACCGCTTACGCCGTCTCTATCCATTCATATGAAACTTTTTGTCCGCCGTCATCAAACTCAACAACGTACTTCGGCACATAATGTCCTTTGACTGCTTCGTACATGGTAATGTCGTATTGAAAATCGGTTCGCTCTTTCGCATAATGACGAACCGCTTGTTCTGCTATCAAGTAGGTGGTGAAATAGCCCAACGTGCTCACAGGTTCATATACATCGTGACAAATGCCTTCCACCTCGAACATCTGCATATACTCACCTCCTTAACGGCATAAAAAAAGCGCCCTCCGTCTAAACAGAGAGCGCGTTATTTAATTGTTTCTTTCGGTCGGTGCAAAATACATCCAAACTGTGGATTTACTTTCTTGTGCTGTGGTATCGGCACGTCGGTGTTGGTGCAATAGCCTTTGCCGACGCCGTCCCGTTGATAGAAGCGGCACGTTTTGCATCGCTCCATTGTTAAACCTCCTTCATTTCATCGGGTATGCTCATGTTCACAAATTGCTCCGCTCTATCTACAAGCGTTCGTGCGTCTGTGATACGTTCATCATGAATAGGCGTGGTCCACCGCTCACCGTAAACATCTGCTAATGGATGTCGATAACTAGCGATAAGGTTTCCTTTGCCATAAGCAATCGCGCATGTGTACATATCGGAAGCATCTACCGTTTGCGTCATCAATCCCTCAACTCCCTTCCGGTGGTTTCCTTGTACCATTCAGCAAAGTTCTGTCCGGTTCGTTGCTCGAACCACTTGCGATACGTCGTATAAGGAATGATGCCTTCCTCTTTGGAGCGGCGCTCTTCGATCTGATACCCTGCTGGCACGAAATGTACGGAACAGCGACACCGAATATCGAGCCTCGGAATCCCAAACCCATGCGGCGCTAATGCTTGATGCCCCTGGTAGTGGAAATAGCCATTATCATCGGCTTTTTGCCCGTCTAACACGCGATGAGCGCTTCTGACCCGGGTGTCGAAGGTAGCGTCCCAAATTTTATCCCATTCAAGCGTGGTGTTTCGCTCAATCTCGTCAAAACTGTCGAGAGCCGCTTGCATCTGGACGCGCCCGCCTTCGGTTCTTGCAATCGCCCGTGCTTTCTTGCGGGCAAAGCCCACCGCATTCTCGATGCGCTGTGCCATGACGCTGTAGCTTTCCCCGCCAAGCAATCCCTGCGTCACTTCGTCGCGGATCGTCTGCAATGTCGCCAGGCGGTACTTTTCCATGAGTTTCGGCAGCGTGATGTTTTCCATCGGGTTCTCCACCGCCCGGAGGATAACGGAAAGCGCCGGAGCGGTCTGCATGATTGTTTCCTGTGCCGTGTATTCGGCGTAATAGAGCCGTTGCAGGTAGCCGAGGATGTATTGATCCTCCAGAAGCTCCTGCATCATGTTAAGCACCTGCTGATAGTCCTGCGTGATCGCCTGGTTCATCACCCGCAGTTCCTGCTGAAAGCGAATGTACGCCGTCACGTTGGAGCGGGAGGTTCGTCCACTGTCGTCAATGTCGCGATAGATGCCAGCCAAGCGGTCGAGGATCTCTCGCAGTCGCTTCGCAAAGATACGGTCCGTGTCCCGCTGCGCCTGTTCAATCATCCGGTCCAGCTGCGCATCAATCTGCTGTTGATTGCGCATCGTCTTGTCCCTCGTCTTCCTCCTGGGCTCGTGGATCGGTCAATCCGTTCACGTTCTGTTCCTGCCAGTAGGCGTCATCTTCTTCTTTCTTGCGCTCTATTTCCTCCTGCGCATCTTCAATGACGGATAACAGCTTCAGGCGTGTTTCGTTGCTCACTTTGCCCATGAGGAGGTTCTGGATTTCCGCTTCTTCCTTGAGGTTGACCGGCAGGTTACGCGTGAACACAAACGACAGCTTCTCGTAGTCGTCCTTGTTCGCGATCCCTTTGGTTGCCCAGGCGGAGCACAGCACCTTGTACTGGTAGCGGAGCGCCGTGTGCATCTTGCGTTCCATCGCTTTCGCTTTATTTTCGAGCGCCATGAGCTTGTACTTCATCGCCACGCCGGTGACGTTGCCGCCAAACGCTTCATCCGAAAAGTTGACGGTCTTGGCCAGACGCAGGATATTCTCTTCCAAGCGGTCGAGGTGGTGCTCAATCAATTGGTCGTTGATGTCCTTCGTCAGGTACTTCACATCGTCGCCGCTCTCAAAGAGTTCAAAGATGCCTTCCTCTTTTAAGCGTCGGAGCGTATCTTCATCGGCGCCCATGCCTTTCAGCACCAAGTACGCCATGCGGTACTGCTCAATCTCGTTGGACGCATCGGACAATGTGCGGTTATACGCATCAATCAGCGTCAGCACCCGTTCCGCGTCGGCCAACTCTTCCTGATTGTTCGGCAGCCCCCATAATGGGCAGTGGCTGAACAGGTGAGCCGTTTGGCTTTTGAATTGCAATTTCTCGTTGCCTCGTCCCTCGAACACGTATCGGGTCGTATCGGAGTAAAAATGCACGACACGCTTTTCTACCTTCGTGCTGCCGTTCCATTCGTAGCGGGTGAATACTCTGCCGGCATATGCTGGCTCCGTCACATCGTCCTCCGTGATAAAGAAGCACTCCCACGGGTTCACATTGCGTACATCGGGTTCGCCGTCCGCATTAATGAAGGCCAGCCGAGCGCCAATGCCACAAGCCGCCGCCATCTTGCCCCATTCGCTGTCCATGTCCGGCATGTTGTTCACGCGATTGAAGCGGTTGATGTGTTCCTGAAAGGCGGTATCCTCGTCCACCTGGTAGCCGATCTCGTTGCCGAACATATAGCCCTGCTTGGTATCGACAATCTCTGCCTCAAAGCCGTTGTACAGCGTGTTGTTCACCTTGTCGTCGAGGCGTTTCACCGTGGCTGTCTCAAAGTCCTGCGCCGAGGGATAGTCATTCGCCTGCCGATTAAAGATGGGCACCGCGTCCGTATCACCCCGGTACCGCTGATACAAATGGTAGCGGTGATTCTTGGTTTTCTTATGATCCTCCAGGATCTGCTCCATGATGTCGGGCGTAATCTCGTTGTTCTGCAGGAGTGTTAGGTATGCGTTCATCGGGTTCGCCTCCTTCGCTGTGGTTTGAGTTGCGTATAAATGGCATAGCGGAATGCATCCAGCACGTCATCGTATTGCTTCACCGGGTCGCCGGTGCGTTCGTTCCAGACGTACATGAAGATTTCATCCTTGAAGCGGGACACATCGTCCTCGACGACAAAGAGCTTGTTCACTTTGAACAGGCGGGCAACCTCTTCAATGCCAGCAAGCACTTCCTTGTACGCATTGAGCGCCCGGAAACCTTCTCGCCGGAAGCGGACCACATGCTCCGAACGAGCGCTGTCGCAATAGAAGTTAATGTTGCCGTAGCGGTTCTTGATGTCCTGCGCTATCGCCACCCAGTATTCAATCTCTTCGTGCTGCTTGGCGTGCTCCTCGCATAAAAAAATGTCGCCCTGGTCATCTTGACCAAGTACGACAATCACGCCCGGGTGCTCATAGCCCCAGTCCACGCCGGCCCAGTAGCGGACCATGTTCTTTTGGGCGAAGGTTTCTTTGCTGATGTAGTGCACATCCTTGTCGAAGTCCTTGTAAATGACCCCTTCCGCCGCTACCCACAAGCCTTTGATGTCGCGGTCGGTGAACATGCCCGTCGGTGTGGATGCCACAATACTTTCAATGTACTCGGGATCGAGCGCATTGTTATCAAACAGCGTGAAGTGATGCGCCCGGATGTTCAGCCGTCCGCTGGCAAGCATCTGCCCGTCCTGATCCACATAGTCCGTCTTGACCGTGTGCGCCGGGTTCTCCGGGTTTGTGTCCATGAATACGCGAGCGCCGGTATAGGAACACCGGGAAATGACTTCCTTCACAAAACTATCGTGCAGAGCGGTTGCCTCGTTCAAGAACGCTCCGGCCGAGGTAAACCCCCGTGCTTTCTTCCAACTGTCCGCATTCGAGCCATCGAAGCAGTACACCTTGTTACCAAAGATGGTTACAGCGTTTGCTTTGTCGAGTTTGAGTGCCTTGCCGAGAATGTCCTCCATCTCGTTCAGCACATTCCGTCGGATGCTGGCCTGCGTTGCGCCGCCGATGATAAAGTTTAAGCCTTTGCCCTCGTACTGCGAGATGTGCGCCAGGTACGCCAGGATGAACACGAACGTCTTGCCGGCCCGCTTGGCTCCAAACCCCACCTGTATCTTGGGCTGCTCCTGGAGAAAGCTGTCCCAGACTTCCTTCTGCTTAATGTTCAGTTCCATCGTCCATCATCCCCCGGAGCATCTTGGCAATCTCACTCTCTTGCGTCGTTTCGGTATCGCCCTCGGCTTTCTGCTTATCCAGTTCGAGGCGTTCATCCGCAATGCGCATATCCTGCTGCATCTTTTCGACCTTCAAGCGGCGCATGTCCTCCTCGTCACTTACTTCGAGGAATTGTTTGATCAAGCCACGCAACTCACTCATGGCTCGCGACTGCGCCGTCAGAAAGCTCGCCTGCTTGTCCCAGGCAAACTGCACCTCATACTCGACCTCGTTGCTGTCCATGCTCTCTCGCTCTTTGCGGACTTCCTTGCTCGTGTCCTCGGCATCCTGCACCCACATGATCTTTTGGGAGCGGATGATCGCCGCGTACTGAATCTTAATCTGCTGCCAGAGGATGTCGGCCCCATCGAAGTCTTCAAGCTCGTCCATCAACGCCTGTGCCTCTTCCGGGAGGTGCTTGGAAAAGAACCCGTGCGTCTTAGCAGCGGAATTCCGTTTTGTAAATTGATTAGCAGGGTTTGGGTTGCCCTGCCGTTTCTCTGATTTCTTGCGCTTTCTCGCTCCCTTCGCCGGTGCATCCTTGGCTGCATCCTTCTGCCACGATTCACGGCGCCTGCGACTCTTGAGCGTGGACTCCTTCACCTCATGCTTCTCCGCCAATGCCTTCAACGTCACATCGCTGCTTTCGTACTCCTGTCGTATTGTGTGCCAATCCATGTTACATCAGCCCCTGCCTCCTTATGTGTTCATGTCTCCTCCACAGGGAAGGAACCGCCGTGGCTGTCGCTCCTGTCATCCCTGTAGGCAAGACACAAAAAAGCACCCACCCGGAGGTCGATGCTTGGTTTGCTTATATTTTCTTCACTTCGTCCATAGGCATGTTCGCTATTTCTTTAAACCCTAATTTGTATGAAGGATTGTTTTTGTTACCTTTATAAAAGTACCAATCGTCTCCAAAATCCTCCATTTTACTCAACTTGTTATCTTTGTTTTTAATTTCAAGGATTTTATCTTTGAGTGAATCGCCATTTTCATCCTCTTCAGGAGTACCATAACGATTACAATATCCCTTGAACCCCTTGTCGATAACCGCTTCAATAAAATCTAAATGCTTGTTATCCATCCAGAATACCTCCCTAAAATATGATGCCCTACCACTTTCTACATCATCTGGGAGAATTCCTCTTACGGTAGCGAAAATTATTTACGCTCCGTCCCTTTCATCATGTGCTGCATCATCTTCTGCATGTCACCAATGCCGCTCATGGCTTGCTGCCGGTACAGATGCGCCTGATGCTCCTGCAAGATGTGTGCGATCTCGATCTCCGAGAAGTCAGCTTCCTGCAATATCTCCTTGTACATCATCAAGGATTCCGCATGCTTCCACATGTAGGCTTCTTTTTTCTCAGCGGTGCTTTCATTCATGGAGCCGACCTCCAGTTCTAAAGATTATCCATTCCCTTGCCTTGCAAAGATAGGCAAGGTCATTCCTTGCGCTGACGCGCTTCGGCCGCCGACTGGCTCCGCCTTTTTAATACTTTTAAGACCAGGTGCTAAACCCTCATCCTCGCTCCTGGCAAGGGATGAGACGCGATACTTAGTACCACGTCCTAAGTGCGGTATAGCCTCGCCGTTCCTGCCTTCCATGATAGCATAAGAAATTTCAAAATAACTAATCGGTCAACAATCATGCACTCTTACTGTGGATAACTACACCATTCTGAACGTTTCTTTGTGCATGCTCACGTTAAAGAAACAATTTACCTCTTCGATCTCGTAAGGAGTGAAGCCAGCAACAATCATTGCCCCTTTAAACTCTTCGTTGGTGATGTAGCTACCCAATCGCCAATCTTCAAATTCATGCTTTAATCCATAACTGCTGTGCCTGTCATTTTTAGTCTTTCGCTTACGGTAATTCGCTTCAATAAACGCCAGAAGTAATTCCTGTTTCTCTTCATCCAGTTTTCGGAAATGATGGATAAGGTCTGTACACTCCTCGTAGATGTCCTGAATAGGAATTTTATAATTAGCATCTGTAATAAGACAAGAAAATACATCGGAGTTTGTCATTTTCCCTTCAGGTTTTGTAATCTTTTCTACTTCCAATTCCAATAAATCTTTTAATTTTTCGTATGGTTGCTGCATTGAGTGACATCCTTTCTGTATTTACCTTCTTTATAGGCGGGGATATTCTCTGGATAATGCAATACTGCTTGTTCTTGCCAATAATCCCAAGCAATTTGATCATAAGCTCTTTTAGCTTCTTTTTTACATTCAAAAACTCCAACGTAACCGTTTTTTATTTCCACTCTAAATTTATTTCCATCTTTTGTTACGCCACGAGTTTCAGTTACATTCATATTTCTCCGATGTTTTAAGCGTTTCTTCTTTTCCATGGGCGTTTTTCGGTTATCCACCCCAATGTCATTCAAAAACATCCCTTTAACGCCATATTTTTTCACAGCATCGTTATAAGCTAAAGCAGCATCATCTTCCCATTGAAATATTCCTAAATAACGACTTTTGCCTTCTACCATTATCGTTGCGTGCCATCTTTTGGTTCTTTTATTCCAAAAAACTCCTTTGTATTTTGAAGTTCCTCCTCTACTTTTTTGTTTAATATTCTTTTTTGAATAGTCGTAGACTTGTAAATTTTCTTTTCTGCAATCAAATGGGTCTTCGTTAATTATTAAAACAATCTCGTCGTTTTTAGGTTGTAATACCCAACGACTTAATAATTGGCTTTGATTATCAATTCTCGAATAAATTACAAGGGAGTAATCGCCGCTTTTACTGACTATCCACGTATACCCCTTACACCGCTCATAATCCTCATCATCAACCAACGCATATTCCCCTGTTTGCAACGGTAATTTCTTAACCATGCTATTCTCCTCCTTGTAACATCTTCGCACATTCCCGCAATAACTCATACACCCGCCGTTGTTGGCACCCAAGTACCTGCGCAATCTGGAAATGATCGTACTCTTGCAGCCGGAGTTGAAACGCCATCGCGTGACGTTCGCTCGTAATCCGATGCTGCCGGTGCTCAATGTATCGGACTTGATGCTCCAAGTTATCTAACAGTGCATCCTGCATCATCAATGTCGCAGCTTCATCCGCCGTATGATCGCTATGACCGCCCCCTTGGGCCTTCGGCATATCCGCGCCTTCATACTGTGCCACCTGTCCGCGGCTCGTAATCAACCTGTAGGCCGCGTAGATTTCCTTGATCCATTGCTTGTTCTGCCGGTAGTTTCCAATCCATGTGAGGATGTCTTTCGTTTCTTGTGCTTTTTCCTCATTCGCCCGCTGTTCGCCCAAATTAATCATGCGCTGCCCCCTCAAGTAATGTATAATGGAAGTGACGGTTCCGTCCTTGAGAGAGGGCGGCTTTTTTGTCTCTATAAAACGAACAGGCTCACCAGCAACGCCGCCATGCTTGCCAATGCCAATCCCAGCATCGGTTCCTGGTGCTCTTTCTCCGCCGCTGCCGCACCCATCAATCCAATCGCAAACATAAGCAGCAGCACCACCTGAAACGCGATCACCATTTACTCATCCCTCCCTCGTTTAACAGTGTAATGACCCGGCGTTGGTTCTAACGCTTTTACTTTGTACAAACTCATAGAAAAACTAACGTGAATGTCTTCTTCCTGCGCATGCTCTTTGGTATAACAAACCCCGGACTTTCCTAAAGAGATCCGATGTGCTTGTACAGGCGATGCGTATAAATGAATGTACATTTACTCGTCCTCCTCGACAGGCTCATACGTTGCCTCGAATACATCCGGCTTAATAGGGTAAAAGTGCTTCCCATCCGGCTCCGGCACAACGTAATCGCCTACTTCTAAATTGACGGTCTGCCCATCGTGAATCGTATGCACATGCGGTTCACTGTTCACCTCTTGAAAGCATGACCGGGATTTGCACATCCCTTTGACCAAATGCCCGTACTTTTGATACTGCTGCGCTTCAATAATTACTGGCTTCTTCCGATATTTCATCTACTCGTCCTCCTTCTAGTTGGTTTGTTGCGTTAGCCTCTCTTTCCATTGCTCTACGCGATTATTGACCCTCTCCCGAAACGTCTTTTCCAACTCTGTATACCTTTCGTGCGCCAATTTCTCTGACTTCTGCGCTTCTCTTACTTTCTGTTCCATTCGTTCTGTATAAAACGGATCTTCACTTTTCATCAGCTTGTCGAATTGTCGGGAGAGGGAGCGAATCATCGACTGCTTGAGCGTTTCCTCATCGACTGTTGGCTGTTGCTTGGTTGCTCGTTTGATGCTCGCATACCCATCGAACACGCCAATATCAGCAGGTATTTCATCTTTCACCTTGTCGTACAACTCTCTTGGCATCACATAATAGTTATAGTGTCCGCAGAAGGTGTTCTTTGCCTTGCTACGGAAATCAGATACCGATACCTTGATCTCATAGCACCGCCATATCCCTTTCGTGTCATATGTCATGTAGTCCACTCGTTCGTTACCGCCAAAGCCGATTGTTACCTCAAAACAGCTGAAGGTGCCCATCTTTTGCGTATGCTTGTACAAATCATTTTCTAATTTCCTGGTGAGTTCTGTTTTTGCCATGCTTGCCCTCCTCTGCCTCTCGGCATACCTTCCAATACCTACGCCGCAATCGTCGCCAATTCTTCGCTGTGGCGTCCTCATTGGCTTGTACGTCCACTCGTAGTCTGCTCATATCTGCCCCGCCTTGTGCCGATCCCACGCATAGTCCATCAACTCGCCCGGCTCCCACAGGTCGGTATGATGACACCACCCGTGCCGCGTCGGCGTGAACTTCACCCAGTAGCTGCCGGGTTTCCGCCGCTCGTCCGTATGAATCACCACGCCCCATACCTGCCGCACCTCACTGAATACCCGCGTGCCTGGTTCATAGCTCATGTGCCTCGCCCCTTTGCTTGGATTAGTCGTCCGCATTGCCCGCGTGCAGCATCGCTCGAATGTAGGAGCGTGCACTTGCCAGTGCTTCCTCCCGGCTATATCCTTGCTTCTTGCACTCTTCAAAATACTTCACTTCCATCGATACGGTATCTCGAATCGCGGATGCTGTTTGTTCCCACTGCTGATTGCTGAACATATCCATGCTTAGTCCTCCTTCTCATCCATCAACCGCTTAAAATCCTCTGCCTTCATCACAATCAGCCAGTCTTTCCGATCCGCTTTCAATGCCAATGCGTCTGGCTGCTCTCTCTCGTCTTCTAGCAGGTCGTACAGCGTCTTCCAACCTGTCTTCCGTGCTTTAACCTCCCATTCCAATCCAAACGCTGTCACGTCGTTCTGATAGCCTTCTTGTGCGCCGGAGAGGGGAACGCGTTGTCCCCCGACCAGCTCTGCAAATTCTCGCTCTCTGCGTTGTCCTTTATCTCTGCTTGCCTTCCCCACGCAACCGCCTCACTTTCATGCACTTCTGCTGTTTCTGTCGCTCGATGTACGCTTCCACCACCGGAAGGCGCTCGGCGGGAACAATCGTGCAATGCTCCCACCGCTTCCACCGTCCGGGGCGGTACAGCACCTCATACTGCTTGGCTTGCTTTAGCATGTTATTTCCTCCATTGTTTGCTAGCTTTCTGCATGTAGTACACATCACGTTTTAACAATTTCAGTTCCTTCTCAAGCTCCTCCCAGTCACCATGCTTTTTGAAGTCTTCTCTTACGCCATGTACGCGAAGTTTGAATACATTCAGGTCGTTGGTCATGTGATCTTTATTCGTTATCATGGTCGCCCTCCTTTATTTGCCGGTGCTCCCAAAACCGCCTGTGCGCTCCGTCTCGTCGATGTCTGCCACTTCCGTGAACGTTGCCCTTGGCACGGGTTTCAAGACGCCCTGAGCGATCCGCTGGTGCTTTGCAATGGTTTCTCTTGCTACTGGGTACGTTCGCCCTTGATCAAAGTGGACGATTTTTTCTGTGCCATCCTCGTTTTCTGTTGTTGGATACGTGGCGGTCAGTCTCGAATCAAAGCTCACGTTCTCCATAATCACCTGCACCTCGTCCGTGTAGTCGCTGTCAATCGTGCCGGGTGCATTGACGATCCGCAGCTTCGTCTTGAGCGATAACCCCGACCGTGGACGGATCTGCACCTCGTAGCCTTCCGGTATATCCAACGCTAACCCCGTGCGGATTAATGTCGTTTCGCCCGGATCAACGACCGTTTCTTCCAGGGCGTACAGGTCAAAGCCGGCGCTTCCTGCGGTGGCATACGTCGGAAGCACCGCGTCCTCATGCAGTTTCTTGACGTTGATGTTCATGCTTTCTCTCCTCCGCCTTTCGTGGTCTTCGCATATAGTAGGTTGGTAATCTTATAGCCCATCGCCCGCTTGCGCTCATTCACAAAGCCGATGCTCACACCGAACGTTTCCGCAATGTCCGCAGTGCTGGCCCGCATCCGCAGCTGCTGCCGGATCACCCGGTCGGTCAGTCGCGCTTCGTTGCGCCGCATCGCCGGGCTTTTCAGGCTCTCAATGTAGTTGTGCATCTCGTCGATGTCCCAGTGGGTCGTTGTGACGCGGCTCATGGTTGTCCCTCCTTCTCGAATTTCCATTCCATGTTGAACGCTTCGATCTCTTCCTCTCGGATGTACCCCGCTTCGATCATTAATCGGAGGTAAGAGAAATTTAATCCAACCGCCAGTTTTCTTAGTTGTTCCGGCTTTGGAGAATATCTATTGCTCTCAATCTGCGAGAGATAAGCGTGAGAAATACCTGCCCGCCGGGCAACTTCTCGTGTGCTTAACCCGTGCATAGTGCGGATATGGTGGATTAGTTCTCCGAATGATTTATCCCAGATGCTCATGCTTTCGCCTCCTCTAAGCAAAATATCTCCATACGTCCTGCACAAACTCTGGCTCGACGTTGTATTTTTTGGCTACCACTTCGAGCGGTGCCGTCCCTTCTTCCGCTTTGATCTTGCGCGGGGTATCGTCCTGTGGCTCCGGCGGCGGTTGTCGCTTGCGTTCGGCTTTTAAGTCCACAATGGTCGCCGCATCTTTCTCGCTCATGCCGCGACGCACCCGACTGATGAAGGTATTCGCTTTGATGCCGTTTTCGACCGCCACCTTCTCCCAATACTTGTAGGGTTTTTGCCGGAGTGGCGTGGTAATCGCGTCATACTTGCTCCACCCACGGTAATAGCGATCATTTAGCGTGTGATACGATATGCCGTTGGCTTCCGCTTCTTGTCGTTCCGTCCGTGTGAATAGTTTGCTTGGTCGCCCTTTTTCGCCCATCGGCCCGTCCTCCTTATGCTTTTTGTCGATTGCAGTCGCCCTGAATCACTTGCCGGAAGTAGTTGTGCACTGGCTTGCGGTCTTTCTCTGCGATCAATGGCGTGCTCACCGCTTCCTCTTTACTCCACCCTTTTTTCATGCGCTGGTACAAACGTTGATCCGATAACCCCAGCCTGCGCGCCTGCTGCAATTCCTCATCCGTGAAGACGCGCTTCCTGGCTCGATTCGCTTTCGCTGTCACTTCTTTATGCGTTGCCGGAGGAATCGTGCTGGCATCTTCCACCGACCAGCCATACTGATGAATGCGGGCATGGTAGGTACTCCGGTTAATGCCGTTCGCCACGGCTTGTTTTGCTCCTTCCGATACACTCCATTGCAACGGCAAACGAACAGCATCCTCAATGTCCCAACCGAGCTTGTAGACCCGCTGACGCAATCGCTCGGCGTCAATCCCATTCGCTTTCGCTTCATCAAAATGCTGCGGCTCGATGTAATACACTTTGGTCATCCAAACACCCTCTCTGCGTTTCTGTGCGCTTGCTGTGCGCCTATTTATTCCTTTTGAGTACATTTTATCCAGTAACGTCCGCCGGACGTCCCTGCGCCTTCTCTATCGCCTCCTAGGCGTTGCCGAGGTTGAAGGTAAGCTCAAAGGGCTTGATCGTCTCCCAGGCAACGCGCCCCTTGTAATGCTCGGTCATGGCGTGTCACCTCGGTCCTTGCGGTCTTCGACGAAGCAGATGAGCTTTGCTCCCCAGTCTTCATAAGGCGAATGCTGCGCATCTTTCGGCACAACTCTTAACGGCTGCCCTTCACTCGTCTGGAAAATGTCGCCCGCTCTCCATTCACCCGGCTTACGTCCTGCGTTCAAGAACATCAGCGCTCGTTCATCGGTGATCTTCTCGACATGCTTCTTGAAGAATGTGCCGCAGTTACCCATGAATGCTTGACTGGAGTTCAAGAAATGAGCCGTGATGCCGTTTTTCTCATCACCTAATGTCACCTGGGCATAAGAACCGTGAAGCTCCGTATGCTCATCGTTGAATCGAATCCAGTCACCTTCTTGAATCTCCGGCTGTTCTTCATACCACAAATTCGTATCCCGGATAAATGTCTTTTCACCGTTCGCGTACAGGTACTCCCACCCTTTCAAGGCATCGTTATCATCGAAAATCACTTCGCGCCCGTCCTTGTCTTTGAATAATTGTCCCGGTTTTGTTTTCGCTAACGCTAACGCTTCCGGCAAACTGTACGTTTCCATCGTCTCGCTCCTTTGCTCGTTTATTTCTTCTGCCGACTCTCCGTCGCAATGGAATGTCCATATCTTTGGCTGTGGCTTTTGCTCTTTGGCTTTCTATTGAATCTCCTCTCCGGCTTCTCGGAGAATGGTCTGCAAACTATCGCGGAATGGTTTGTCGGCCATATGCTTGTCTAACTGCTCCAAGAAGGACTTCGTTTTCCCAGGACGGCGTCCAGATACCATGAGTCGTTTCATCCTCCCACCCCTTTCTCCTGCATCTGCTCCAGGTACACGGCGTGCGCCACATCCCGCAGCCGCACCTCGGGAAACACGGCTTGCAGCTCGTCCACGCTCACCGCCCGCCCCTGCGCCTGCATGTAGTCGTACACGCGCTGCGCGTCTTCGGTCCATGCGGTTACGGCCATACGCTTGCCACCTCCCGGTATCGCTCCTGCCATCGCTGCCGTGCCTGCTTGCGCCGCACATGCTTGGGAATCGTGCCATGCCCGAAGGCTTCCCGCGCCGCCCATCGTTCCTGGGCGTACTGCTGGATACCTGCACGGATGCTCGGCTCATCGAACTCCAGCAGGAGGGCCTGCGGGTCAATGTAGCCGCCGCGCAGCCAAATCTCGCAGCATACTTCCTGTGCTCTCATAGCTGAACGCCGCGCTTTCGCAACTCTGCAAATACTTCCTTTTTGATCCCTACTTCTTCGATCATGTCGAGCACAGCGTCCATCTTTCCTCGCCGGTACATTTGACCGTCCGTTCCTTTGGATGCTTGGTACTTTTCGTTGCAATCCTGCACGTAGTCGGCGGCATTTCTGATTGTGTCCTGCATTACAGTCGCCCCTCCTCTCGATACACGCCGTAGTTCAAACGGATAAAATGTTCGCCACGGGTGTGTCCGACTTTGTGTCCTTTGATATACGCTTCTTTTAGCAGTTCCTCCAGTTTCGGCACACTCATGCCTTCTTCTGAAAACTTTTGAATTTTCGCTTGTTTCCATTGTTCAAAATACGTTTCTGCATCGTTTGCATCTTGGACTAGCGGCCATTCTTTTTCGCTCATGCGTTCGTCCTCCTTAGAATCGATTCCATTCCGGTTTATAGAACACGCAGTCCGGGTCGCACCGTTCCACCATCATTGGGTCATGGCAGCCGTAGTGATACTGGTTGAAACTCTGCTCATACACCAGCTCCAGGCGGTCATCCTCCATTGGCGGATCGTTGCGCTTGTTCCATTCATCCAGCGCTGTCCATACCATCGTGGGATTCAGGCCATGCTTTTGCAGGTGCGTCGCTACCCGGATCGCGCCGTTGTTGCGCTCCCCGTCCGCCACGCCTTTCGTCATCATCGTCTGCATACAGATGTACGTGGAGGTTTTGCCGTTGTTTTCTTTGGCGGTGTTCACCTCAATCGGTTCGTGGAACAATTCTGCGAGTTCCGGCACAACATCGTAATCTTCTTCAATGTCTAATCGCTCGCCCGGCGTCTCCGCTAACTCGAAAATGTCTTTCATTGTGCCATGCGCCACCTGGAAGTCATACAACTCAACTTTGAACAGGCCGCTTTTGCTGTTGATTGTGTTGGGCAGCCGGAATAGGCGCGTTTTGTCATAGATGCCTGTATCAATCGCCAATCCTTTGGCAATGTACTGTGCCACTTTGCGGAAACGTTTGTGAATCATCGGATCGGGCTGCGCATCCATCACGCCGGAGGGAATCATAATATGAAACCCTTTGGAGCCGGAGAAGTAGTACCGGCAGGTGTTGCGGTCAATGCCGTAATCCTCCAGTCGTTCAATCAGCTCCCGGGCTTGATCCTGCGCCTGCACCAAGTCCTTGGCGTCAATGTCAATCGGCATCCAGTCCGCATACGCCGGTCCTTGAAACTTGCCAAGCGTTCGGTGTTCCTCGAAATAATCAATCGCTTCGGCGTTGTACCGGAAATAGGTCATATACATATCGGTGTGGCCCTGGTAGTTGCGGACCGCCCGCACGTTCATGACGTTGTTGCGATTCTGCGGTCCATTGTTCGCTGTTTCCACGTAGTGATACTCTGGATAATTCATCGCCCTACGCCTCCTGCAAGACTTCGTTAATGTACTGATGTTTTTTGTCAAAATTGACGTAAATCGGATAACGGTCACTATCCCGCCGTACCTTTTCCTTGCTGATCTTGTAATTCACCTTTTGCGCTTGCTTGTCGTCTTTGTACTTTTGCCGGATCAGGTCATTATCCTCGCTGGTCAATGGTTCGATGTAGTACACGACATCGCACTCGTTTTTCATGGCTTTCGCACCTTCGAGATACCCTTCAAAGTTTCGCTGCGCCATGATGTAAATGGGGATCTGAAACTCCCGGGCAATCTCCTTGATCTGCTTGGTTGCTTCTTTCAGAAACTCATGTTCTTTTCGTGGCGTTGGGTGTACATCCGTCAGACGCTGCACATAGTCGATAATGAGATAGTCCAGCTTGCCGTGTTGCAGCTGAATTTGCTTCGCCAGTCCTCGTATTTGCGGTACGGTCAGTCCCGGTAATTCGGAAATAATGGCGTTTGATTGTGCGTATCGGTTCATGGCGGATTCAATGCGTCCATCCTTTTCGAGTTGCGTTTCGCTGCTGCCTTCCAGTCGCCCGGACATGATCTCTTTCACGGATACGCCAGCAATCGGCGATACGATCCGTTGCACCATTTCATCCTCGCTCATTTCCGTGTTGAGGTAGTAGCCGACATGGTCCTGGAACACGGAGAAGTTGCGCATGATATTGATGCCGAGCGCCGTTTTCCCCACGCCCGTTTCCGCTCCGAGCAGTACCAGGTCGCCTTTCTTCCCGCCGAGGGTGTTTTCATCCATCGTAGGAAAGCCAACAACGCGGCCGTTAGAGGTCGTACTGTACCGTAATCCGTAAGCAGCATCCGGGTTGCGCCGTCGTTCCCGGTAGGCTTCCAGATGCTTTTCTGCTGTCGGTTGCGGCATAAGGATCGAGTTGTCCGTTTTCAATCCAATCAGGCTGCTTAAACTGCTGGTAATGCCGTTGGATATGGTTTCGACTTCACTTCCGACGGAGAGCTGATACAATCCGCGGTTCAACATGCGATGCAGCTGCCGTTCTTTCTGCGCCGTCTGTACCTGCTGCATGTCTTGCTTGTAGTGCTCGCGGTCAATGTAATGACCATCGACGGTGCGTGCCATGTGCTTGATGCGGTTATCTTTGGTGCTGTTCTCCACCATCGCCAAGTCGATGTACCTTCCGTCCGCCATGTAACCAATATGCTCATACAAGTTGCGGCGGTCATCGGAGGTGAAGTGATCCGCTTCCAGGTCGGAAATAATTTCATATCGTGCCTGTTCGTCATTAATCATTGCGCCAAGAATGGCTAACTCCGCCCGTTCATTTACTGGTTCTCGCTGCTCCATGTCTCCCACCTTCTGTCCTTTGCCTTACTTCAAACCAATGCCGAGGAGTTCCGGGTCTGCATCAATGGAATCGTCTCGGTACTTCTCATGCGGATCGACATAGTTTTTTTGTTCGTAATCCTCCTGGTAATCGTCGAAAGCTCGTTGATTAAGGAAACTTGCTCCATGCTTAATGAATCGTGCCTCTGTGCCGTGTTTGTTCACCTCTTCGGCATAGTTCTTTGCGCCACGTATCATTTCTTCTGCTGTTGCCTGGCGATCTTTGCCCTTCGTCGTCAGACGAGAGATAAAACTCTTTTTTGCATTTTGCTTTTCTTTCTTCCGGGGGTAATAACTCCAAAATTCCTCAAACGCTACTTCATGCTCCGCGGTATTATCTTTACTTTTCTTTTCTTTACTTTTCTTTTCTTTGTGTTCAGAAACTGTGTCATTCTGGGTAGTTTCTGCTTCAGAAACGTTTTCTTTGTATCGTTTCCGCATGTTTTCGCGCTTTTCCACGACTCCGCGGGATCGTTTCTTCACTCCATCACTGGTTAAAACGCGTTCATTTTCGTATTTTTCTCGATCAAAGCACCCCCATTTGAGGGATGTTTCTAACATGCTGTTGAATTTCTCCGTAGTTACATCTAACTTTTTGGAAAGTAACTGAATAGTTTCTGCGTCAGAAACTTCTAACTCGAAGTTATTGGTGCGATATATACGCTCTAAGAGTATGAAATAGAAAACGTAGCCATCGTTTCCGTGTATCATTCGTAGAGCTTCTATTTTTTCGTCGTTTGCTGCGTCTACATCATGTGGAAAGTAATCCATGCCCTGTTTTGCTGGTCGCGCCATGTGCCCGTCCTCCTTTGCTGCTATTTCTTCCGGTGTTCTTCTCTATGGCAATCAATGCAAAGTGTGATGCCATTGTTGATCTTATATCGATCTTTCTTATACTTAGCGAACGGTTTAATATGGTGAGCATTAAGCTCGCCACCTCGTTCGTGGCAATGCTGACAAGTGTAATCATCTCGTTCAAAAACCCTTGTTCTCCATTGTCTATAAGCGAGACTATTTCTTTGCTCTTTTCCTTTTCGTTTCCAAGGAGGTATAGGGTTATCGCCTTTCCATACTTGAATGTCACCTTCATCGTCAATCGCGACTTGGAAGTCTCCAAACATACCTCTTGACGATAAATATTCTTCAGCGGTGAATTTACCTTGTTTAAGGGCGCAGTCCGTGCATAGGTGATAATCTCCGTCCTGGTATCTAGGCCATGATTCATGTATTTGTTCTGCGCAGTGATCGCAAGAGAAAATCAAAAGGGAAATCATAATGTCACCATTTTCTACCTCATAGCTTGAATGAAAACTCATCCAACCCGCCCTTTCTGCTTGTTCAGGTAATCTTGTACAGCTGCGGTTATCAATTCATTCTTGCTCATTCCTTGCCGCAGAGCTTCATACCGCAGGCGGTCACTAAGCTGTTTGTCGGCACGGAAGGAGAAGTTTGTCTTGACGTCTTTTGTTGTATTCATGACGTCACCTCCTACTCTTATAATACACTGTTCAACTCATGACGTCAACCGTTGAACAATAAACGTTTGCTCTTTTTTTACATCCGTCATATAATGACATCAAAGAGACACCAAAAGGAGCGATAAGATGTCAGATCAGAAACGGTTTACGTTGCGTATTGATCACTCGGTGTATGAACGCGTCGAACGTATGGCAGAAAAAGAACGGCGCGGCATATCCAAGCAAATGGAACTGTTAATGGAAGAAAGACTCGATCAATTAGAGAAAGAGCAGAAGGAGAACCGCTGAGGCCTCCTTCTTTTTTATGCTCTTAGAACGGGAGTTCCTGGTTATCATCTACCTTGCTGCCGTCAAACGGATCATCGTTGCTTACGCTCTTGCTTTCCTCGCCGTTCTTGCTGCGGTCCGGTTTTTCTAAGAAATTCACATTGTCGGCTCGTACTTCCACCACGTTCACGCGCTGCCCGTCGTTGTTCTCGTAGCTGCGGCTCTGCACCGAACCATTCACACTAACCAGGCTGCCTTTCTTCGTGTAGTTGGCGACGGCTTCTGCCGCTTGCCGCCATACCACGCAGTTCAGGAAATCGGCCTCGTACTCGCCTTGCTGATTCTTGAAGGGACGGTTGATGGCGATACGGAAGTTGCATACCGCCGTGCCATTCCCCGTGTAATTCAACTGTGGATCTGCTGTCATACGTCCTACTCCTGCAAATACATTCATGTGTTATGCCTCCTGCTTTTCTTTAGAATTGTTTGCTTGCTCGTTCCATTTTTCCAGGGTGCCAAGTGCTTCCGTCGCCTGTGCTTGCGTGATCGCTTCAAGATCGCCAATCTTCAAGTGCTGGAATACCATCGCGACCTGCGTGTTTCGTGCCTCGGCTAGTTTCTTCGCATCCGCCCGGAGCTTGTTCTTTTGCTGGGCGGTGGCTTTTGGTGCGTCGGTGCTCTGCTCCTCTTTCATTTCCCTGCGGGAAGGCTGCGGCTTGTTTTGCTGTTGCGGTTTGCTCTGCGTTTTCTGCTGCGGCTTATTCTGTGGCTTGTCTTGTTCAGGGTCATCGCCAGTTGGGATCATAAAGGCTTTCATGATGGCGTATTTCTGAGCGCCGGTGATTGCCTTGTAATAGCCTTTATCGCCGCTGTCCTGTCCTTCTCCGACGCTGTGAAAGGTGATCGTTTCTCCGGTTTCACCGTCCATAAATGTGACTGCCAGGCGAACCATATTGATATACTCGGTGTTGCCGCTGCGGTTCTTGTGCTCCCGTAGGTTATGCTCCACCACATCAGAAAGCATGATGATGGAACGGTCCGCCAGGAAAGCACGGACATGATCCTGCACGTCGCTCTCTGTGGCATAGTTATATTTATTGAAGTTATTGAAGCCGTTCTTCGGGATGCGCTGTACCTCGTTCATGATTTCCGCTAGTTTCTTTACGAGCTTTCGTTCTTCTGTCATTCTTCGTCAACCTCCAATGTTTGTAATACTGCTTCATAGTCATGGATGATCTGCTCGGCTTGCTGGCGTTCCTTCTCAATGTCCTGCAGGCGGGACTCGAGCTTGTGCTTCTCGCTGTCGAGCATATCCACGCCGTACCGTTCACGCCGCAGCGTCTTTTTTATATCCTTAATGGCTTCTTCCATGCTGTCCTCCTGTGGTATACTTGAGACGTAGAGTCTTTCTCCGCTCGCTGTGTCCGCAGCGGGCTATTTGCGTTCTACCTGGCGGAGCGCTTCCTCCAGGTATTGCTTCAGCGTCGGATCGTCGAGGGCTTCCCACTCCAGCCGATGGATCAGCTTGTCGATGGCGTGGTAGCGTTGCCGGTCGGTGAGGTCGTCCCACCGTTGGTTGAGCCGGAAGTCGGTGGCAGGGCTCATGTTTTCACCTCCTTCATGTACTGCAATTTATGGAGCTTGTCGCGAATGCCTCGGAGTATCTTTGCTTTATCGCCCAGGTGCGGAATGTCTTGCATTTTCTTCCCGTGCAAAGCGATATGGTAATGTTCTTCTGCTTGGCGTTGCTTTTCCGTGATCTCTGCGATAACGGTGCTTAAATACTCGTTATAAGCGTCTGTGTCGCGGATAACTTGCTCATAAGCATCCGAGATACCGCCATGCTCACTAGCTGTTTCGGGATCGTTCATGTTCTCTGCTTCTACCGATATTTTGTGGTGCTTTACCATTTCAATAGTCCATTTCGCTCGTAGTTTCTCCATTCAGTTGTCCTCCTCACATTCCTTGCAGAGTTGCCGTTCTGCGGGTAATAGCGGCGTCTCACAGTGTTCGCAGTAATATTCCGGCGTGTTCACCGGGTCGTTCATCAAATGGCCGTATGGGCTTTCGTGGGCGCCTAAATCGCGTATAGTCATGTGTGATCCCTCCGTGGTATAATAAGAAGTGGAATTTCCTCCAAGCGCCGCCTATCCCCTTAGGCGTGGCGCTTTTTTAGTTGCTCAGGGTTTCGATCATCCATGCGATGCCTTCCCAGTGTGGGGGTCCGGCTGCGACAAAGATGAATGCCAGGGCGCCGATGCCTAAGCTGATCGTGCAGTAGTCGGTGAAATCCCAGTGCCTCATCATGCGCCCTCCTCTCCAATCTTCAGCAGTAATCCATCCGCCTGTGTTTTCTGCACCCACAAGCTCGTCACGTCGGGAATACTCACGTCCGTTTCGCGTTCCATTGCGTAGAAGAAGCTCTCCACCGCCGGAATGACATCGAACACCTGCTTGAGGAGCAAATTTGCCTTGCCCTGCAGCTCGAGCATCCGTCCGGGACGTTTCTCCGTGCGGATGAGTTCCATCAACTCCTGCAGGCTCTCATTGGCTTCTCGCATCTGCTGCATGAGGTTGTGGCTCGTGTCCATCGCCCGCTGGTTCATGCTCGGGTGAATGGGTGGTACGTCCAGTGGATCGTAGCCGGTCATGTGCTCGTAGGCGTCCCAGTTTTCTCGTTCTTCGGTGATCGTGAACCAGGCTGCAATCACATCGGCATAGAGTTGGTCGTTGTGGCCGTTCTCCCAGTAGGATACGGCCCGTTGGGTGATGGTGCGGTGCGTCTGTTTGCTGAGTAGCTGCGCCATTCGTGCTTGCGAATAGCCTTTCTTTCGTCTGCCTCCGCTCATGAGTGCTGCTAAGCGGTCCGGGGCATAGATAGACTGCATGGTTATCTCCTCCTTTTGTTAGTGCGGGTTACGCGGTATATTAGTAGTACAGCATCGGGTCATTCGCCCGACTCGGTGCTGAATGTGGCTCGCAGCTGTTCGAGTAGTCGTTCTTGCTCGCCCGGCGGGAACTGCTTCAGCTGTTGTGCCAGCTCATGTTCGCTCATGTGCTCGTCCTCCTTTTGAGGAAGCCGTCTGCTTGCCCGGCAGGCGGTGTTTTATATCGCATCGGTGGTCATGCTTTTGGCTTCCTGTTCGTCCATCCAGCGGTCCAAGGAGCTGCGGCGAAACATCACCCGGCCCCGTGGGCGGAAGTGGTAAATCTCGCCGCGCTTCGCCATCGTGTACATCGTGTCCTTGCAAACGCCGAGGTAGTCGGCGGCTTCGCGGGCATTCATGGTTTCTCGCATGGTGGGCCTCCTTTAGTTAGGTTGTAGTTCGTTTTTTAAGGCTTCGACTAATCTCACTTGTCCTTTTCCAGTGATATAAGTTGTGTTTCGATGTTTGTCTTTATGGTCATTCGCTGATATGACTCGCGGCACTGATTCAAAAAGCCCCTGCTCCAAATATCGTTGCTTTGGATCGTTGCGTTCCTTGCCGGTTTTAATGAGATAACCTCGATCACGTAACCACTGGAACATTTTGTTTCTACCGATGTTTATTCCATGTTTGTCGTAAATGAGTTTGCAAAATGCTCCAACGTTTATAGAACCGTCACTTGCCGATACTTGCTTTCCATAGTTCGTATAAGGAGAATCTAGCGCGATCTGTTCTTCCAATGTGCTGATCTTCTTTTGCTGGTAATCCATCGCACGCTTGATGACCATTTCGGGATCGTTCCACATCTTTTCGACTTTAATGAAATATTGACGAGCTTCTTTGCCTCGTTCGGTTCGTTGAAGCATGGCGAGTTCTTTAGCCATATCAAGTTTCAAGTGATGGTCTTGTCTTCTTCGGCCGCCTGTACTTTCTAACAAAAATGTTATAAAGTCTGATTCTTCTTCAAAGCCGTAACCAATCATGCGTTCGATCCAAATGGAGTAAGGTGTTGGCACTTCTAAATATTCATGAAGTTCTCGGCCTGAAACGACAATATCTCCGGATGCAGTTTCTGTAGTTTTAATTAGTTCGTTCATGTTATTCAACTCCTTCTAAGATTGCGTATTTCACGGTGTTACACGTTCGGCATTTGTACGTTAGTAAGGTGCGATCTTTCGGAATCGTTTTGGAGGTAATGCGCCAGCGTCCGTGTTTGCAGAAGCAGTACAGGCCGTGCATGGAATCACCTCTTTAGGAAGTTTGTTTTTGTTTTTTACACGATTCGTGACACTCATTTTCAAAAAAAATAGTCCAATTAAACTCGAAAAGGCCAGCTATTTTTTTAGCGTTACTAACCGTGACACCTCTATCGCCGCGTTCTATCATAGCGTAAGCATTTCTTGAAACACCTATTTTCTTGGCTACATCCTCTTGAGTAAGTCCTTTTTGTTTTCTGATGTCCAGTAGCCATTTTCTCATTGCAACCTCCTTCCTGACACCTTTCGTGTCATTTGTTGATTTAATCATAATACACAATTCGTGTCATGTAAACCCCTTTTCGAAAATTAATACACTTTTTGTGTAAAAACTTTATTTGACACTTTATGTGTCTATATAATAGGAGTGAGTAAACTATGATAGGAGAAGTTACAATGCTAAAAGAAAGGCTTTACTCCTTACGAAAAGAGGTTGGGTTAAATCAAACAGAATTGGCAAAACGTTTAGGCGTCGGGAGAACAACCTACGCAATGTATGAACAAGGAAGGCGAAATCCTGATTTTGATACTTTGTCTGATATAGCAGATTACTTCAAAGTCACCACTGATTACCTCCTTGGTCGCTCTGACAACCGCGATCTCACTCAGGAACAAGAACAATTCGAGAAAGAAAAGGCCGAGTTCCGCGAGAAGCACGGCATGAATAACCTTAGCAACGAGACGCGGGAGTTTGCGCACCGGTACGAGAGCCTGACGCAGGAGCAGAAGGACGAGATCGAGCGCATATTAGAATGGGAAGAATATAAGAAAAGCCGCGGAGAGTAACAATGGCCTATTGAGCATCATAGGACTACTGTCTACAATGAAGAGGATTCATCACTTACATATATAGGGGGAAATTCCATGAAAAAGTATTTGTTAGCTACGGGGGTAGCGTCGCTTACGCTAATTGCCACTGCTTGCGGAAGCGAGGACAGTTCCGGCTCTGGAGAAGGTAATAGCTCTTCAGAAGAATCGAATAATGAAGAGTCTTCCGAAAACGATGGTAATAACGAGTCAAATGATAACGAAGAATCTTCTGAAACCGAAGAGGCGGATGGCAGCTCTGGTAATGACGAAGTAGAAACCGCCGAAGGTGAAACAGTTGAAACGGAAGCTGGAGAGTTCGAAGTAGTCAGCCGTGTTGATGAACCGACGTCATTCACTTCTGGACCTATGGAAACCACGGTTAATAATGTTATCGTAGCTTCGGGCACAGTCAATGAGGAGTATCAAGAAATATTAGAAATGGACGATGATCAATTAGATTATATCCAAATTAATATGACAACCGAAAACACTTCCGAAGACACGGTTTCTTTTATGCCAGACATGGCAACGATAACGACAAATACGGGCGAGCAACTTGAATCAGACGGTTTTTTCTCGGAATTCGTTGATTCTGAATTTAATGGCCCTGTCACGCAAGAATCAAACGCTATTTATCTTTTAGAAAGTTCAAGCCCTGAAGAGATTGAGACGGTTCGAATGATCATTGATCCAGCCACAGACGAAAATTTTGAACCTGTTGAAGGCGCTGAAGAAATTGATGAAGAGATTTCTCTAAATTAAATTTGCCCCTGCTTAATGCAGGGCTTTTTAATATCGGATCGAGGTGAATAAGATGGGGCTGTTTGGTAACAGCAAAAAGAAGCAGGAGAAAAAAGAACGCCAAGAAGCTTTTATGGAAAAATATGCTTTGAGTCTGGATCGCCTTTTAGGCAGACTACCTACAGAAAAAGAAATTGCGAAATATGCTGGTGGTTCGCATTCAATTATTCGTTTTGTCGATCATGTTTGCAAAGAAAATGATACTGTAGCCGCCTTTACTCTTGCTAACCACGGCGACATACATAATATGAAATTCGATGGCGCGTTAGTGTTAACAACTGAAAACCTTCATTTTATTCACCAGGGACGCGATGGTGTTTTTGAAGAAACTGCTCCATTAGAAAAAGTAAAAAAATATGATGTAAAACCGCATGGAATGGCAAAAAATAAATTAACTTTACATGCAGGTCGCTACAAGCATGAATATCACACGATCAATACCGAAAAAGACGGAAATCCTTTACTTAATAAGTTCAGGGAAATGATTGATAATAAAACCTATGAAAAAGAAACAAAGAAAAAGTCAGAAAAAGAAATCAGTCACGACAAATACGCCGAGATCGAACGCATCCATGAACTAAAGGAAAAAGGAATTTTATCGGAAGAAGAATTTGAAGCGGAGAAAGCGAAGTTGTTGAAATGACTGGAGGATATTATGTTTAAAGAGAAATTGTTATATTCATATGTGGCTGAGGGGGACGAAATCATGCCACTGGTGAATTTTAAAAAAGGAGAGCCTGCATCAGTAGATATTTTATTTTATCTATACCGCGCTCAAGAAAATAAAAAATATCGTTTTCAATCTATTTTAGAAACGGAATCAGGGACTCGAATTGCTTTGGTAAACATGAAAGAAGGCAGTTCGTTCGATAAAACGACCCCTAATGTGAAAATTGATGATGATGGACTTATCAGTATGCCTTTAATCACTAGCGCGAAATTCACTTGCAACGATAAAGAAGCTATGTCTTTAATAACTAGTTTATATGATGACGAAGGGTTATTATTAGACACTAACATTTCTTATTTTTATTGCCAGGAGCGAGGGTAGTATGGATAAAGAAGATAAAACAAATAAAATACTCTCTTTCCCCTCTTCTAAAAAGAAAGATGATACAATGGATTCAAGAGAAATTCAAAGAATAGATGGAACGGGGGCGAGAGATATGGACGATAATCATGAATTTGATCGAAGTGTTTACCAACGTTTAGGTAATATCGAGGGAGACGTAAAAGCTATAAACAAAGACATCGACCATTCTTCCAGAACTCTCGATAGAATTGAAAAGAAATTAGATGATTTGCCAGATGCTAATGCGGTACGAACGGTTATAGGAGAAGAAATTAAAAACAATGAATTAGCTACTGAGAAACATGTGGATAATAAAATTAAAGGTGTTCAAATTTGGGCAATCGTTGTGTTAATACCAGCAGCAATTGGTGCCATAGGAGGAATAATCAACATTTTTCAGGCGATAAATTAGGCTATATCTTATGCCGATATGGCCTATTATTTTAGCCAAAAACACGAACGTGAGTTCTTATAAAAAGAGAGATTACAGGGGTGAGCACATGTATCAGCTGAACGAATTGGAGCAATACATTCAAAAGCTATACTACTTTCATGAACTAGACAGAGAAATGAGCATCGAAAACATCACAAAAGAATTAGGCATACGAGTAATCACCGGAGCACCTGCCTCTTACATTCGCAATGAAATCATTTTAATTGAGAGCGGTACCATAGCGGAAGAGTGGCAAGCATTCGGGCATGAATTGGCACACTATCTGCAAGATAGCGGTGACCATCGCCTCTTATACATCGAATACGTGAAGTTTCTGGAATACAAAGCTGAGTATTTTATGTATCATTTCTGTGTACCGTCGTTTATGTTGGTGGAGGATGATTTGCCGTTCTGCCGGACGGAGGCCATTCACACGATCATGGCACGGTACGGGGTAACGAAACGGTTTGCGCAGAAGCGATTGGACATGTATGAGCGCAAGCTGCTGGAATACCATTACTTTTAAGGAAGGAGGAACAGCATGGGAAGCATCGAAAAACGCGGCACGAATCGGTGGCGGCTCACAGTGGTCACGGGCTACGAGGAAAACGGGGATATGATAAGAGAACGGCGCACCGTGGAAGCGAAGAACAAGACCGAGGCGAAAAAGCAGCTGGCGGTGTTTGAGTCGGAGATTTTGGGCGGCACGTATCAACGCCCGGATAAGCTCACGCTGCGGCAATACTACGACACGTGGCACACGGAGTTTGCGCAGAAAACGTACAGCCCGAAAACGCTGTACAACTACGAGCTCATCATCGAAGGGCATGTGTTGCCGAAGTACGGGCGCATGACGCTGCAGGAGATTAAGCCGATCCATGTGGTGAGCTACGTGAACGAGTTGCAGAAGCCCAAAGCGGACGGCACAACGCTCAGTGCCCACACGGTACTCAATCACTACAAGGCGTTTCACAGCCTGCTCAGTGTGGCGCACAAGTGGCAGTTGATTGCGAGCGATCCATCGAAACACGCGAAGCCGAAGCAGCCGCCGAAGAAGAAAGCGGCGTTTCAGCACGGGGCGTCCATCCTGGAACAACTCACGCAGGCGATTGAGCATGAGCCGGAGGACAAGCAGCTGCTGTTCTGGCTGGCGTTTGTGACCAGTGCGCGCCAGGGAGAGATTGCGGCGCTCGAAGCCAAGCACGTGGATGCCACAGAGCACACCATCACCTTTGAGCAGTCGCTGACGGATGTGAAAGGCGAAGGCGTCACGGTCAAAAGCATCAAGAACCACCTCACCGGCACAGCGGCGATTCCCGAAGGATTAACCCGGAAGCTGCAGAAAAAGATCCAGCACAATAAAAAAACGCGCCTCCAGATGGGAGACGCGTGGACGACGGAACGGTCGTTTGTGTTTGCGGATGTCACGGGCAGACCCATGCGCCCGGATTCCGTCAGCCAATGGTGGCGGCGCTTTATTAAGAAATATGAGTTACCGGCTGTCCGCTTCCATGACCTGCGGCATATGTCGATCACCTTCCTCATCGGACGCAACCTGCCAATGAAGTCCATCAGTGAACGGGCACGGCACGCCAACATTCATACCACGATGGATGTGTACGGGCATCAGGTGGTCGAAGTGGACCGGGTGTCGGCGGATCAATTTAACGAGTTTTTTCACACAAATGAGGGCGAAAAATAAAATCCTGCCCCAATTCTGCCCCAATGGGTTTCTTAAAAGTCTTGAAAGTGGCGCCCTAGGCAGGGTTCGAACCTGCGACCTACAGCTTAGGAGGCTGTTGCTCTTCCCCTGAGCTACTAGGGCTTATGTGAATAACTATGACCTTTGCTGCGACGAACAAAGACAAATGTAAGAATACGTGGAAATGCACTCATTGTCAAGATTTCCTTTCAACAGCACCTGATAACAGAAAGCACCCAACCGTCAAGTTGGATGCTTTTTTCTGTTTTGTTATTTCGTAACTCTATACTCACGAAGCATGTGAGCGAATATCTGCTCGATATGCTTTTTCTCAAGCTTTGTGCAGTCTTTTGGTTTTTTGCCGGCTTCGGCAATTACCCATTGGTTGCTGCGCGTGTCGATCAGATACAGTTTATCGTTTGGAAGGAATACCTGGCTGAGCGATTTCTTTTTCGGTTCATCCAGTGTCAAATCAACCATGACATCGATGTTACGGTCAAAGTGTCCGCTGACGGAACCTTTTAATTCAGACTCCAGAAGTTCAATGGTGAACGTTTCATCCCTGAACCGTTTTCTGTAGTCTTCTTTTTCCAGCCCACCCTGTTCCACAATTTCTGTTAAGACTTCGTCGAAATCTCCCCAGAGCTTATCAATACATTTGCTGATTCGTTTCATTTTTTCTGCTGTACTGTCTTCCGTATCGTTTTTATGAAAATCAAATTCTTTTGACCAATCCATCTAATCCCTCCTAGAACTCTTAACAGTTTTCCTTCCCGTTTCCGGAAAAGCTCACACTAGCATTTTATCTTGTTGACTCCCCTGTGACTATAGATTCATGCAGAATTTGTTAATTTTTTATATCCAGCCACGGTACTCCATTGCTTCCTGCAGCCGGTCCATGGCGAAAATCATCGCACCGTTTCTGTTGGTGGTCTTGTGTTCGTACGCCGATTTTTCTGTCTGTTCGTATGCTTCGAGTATAAATGCCTTCATCCGTTCATTAATTACATCTTCAGACCAATAGTAGTTCATGTGGTTCTGAACGGACTCCAGATACGATACGATAACACCACCGGCATTCACTAAAATATCCGGATATACTGCCTGCCCCTGGTCCTTTAAAATATGATCTGCTTCCGGTGTGGTCGGTCCGTTTGCAAGCTCCATAATCTTCGGAGCTTTTACCCGGTCTGCATTATCTTTTGTGATAACGCCTTCCATGGCAGCAGGTATCAAAATATCAGCATCAGTATAAAGGATGTCCATGCTGTTTTCGAGCAGATAGTTTTCTCCGTACTCCTGCAGGCCGCTGTTGCCTGCTTTTGCCTGCTGGGCTCTCGGAATATCAAGCCCATCTTCATCATACAGGGCAGCTTTGGAGTCGCTGACGCTCACAATTTTACATCCTAAATCGTACAGCAGTCTCGCGGCGATCTGTCCGGCGTTACCAAAGCCCTGGATGGCTACGCGTATGTCTTCGGCACGTTTGTTTTCTTGCTCAAGCATTTTTTCGATAATATAAACAGCGCCGCGGGCCGTTGCTGACTCTCTTGCTTTTGAACCGCCGACAAGAGGCGGCTTGCCGGTAATAACGCCGGGCTCGTGACCGCCGGCCATCCGGGAGTACGTATCCATCATGACGCTCATGACCTTCGGATCC
Organism: Marinococcus tarijensis; assembly: GCF_054971385.1. Classification (NCBI taxonomy): domain Bacteria; kingdom Bacillati; phylum Bacillota; class Bacilli; order Caryophanales; family Bacillaceae; genus Marinococcus; species Marinococcus tarijensis. Next base: position 103,477 of record NZ_JBQOJA010000008.1, read on the forward strand.
GTATACACATCCGGGGCCGGCACGTCTTTATTGGGACCGAGAAAGTCAAACAGGGCCTCCGTGTATCCTCTGCTGACCTGGCGAAGCTCACGGTCACTCAGCATGGAAGGATCACAGACGACGCCTCCCTTTGCACCGCCGTGCGGAATCTGCACAAGCGCGCACTTAAACGTCATCCAGGCAGCCAGCGCTTCCGTTTCCTCTTCATCCGTCTGCGGGTGAAAGCGGAGCCCGCCCTTCACCGGGCCGAGCACATCATTGTGCTGCGTCCGGTAGCCGGTAAACATCTGGGTATGGCCGTCGTCCATTTCCACCGGAAACTGGACCTCCACTTTTCTTTTCGGGTATTTCAGTATCGTTTCTACAGTGTTTGGCAATTGAATAAGCCGGGACGCTTCCGCGATCTGCTGATGCACAACGCCGAGCGGCCCCTGGCTGTTTTGTCCGGTCATGATGTTCTTCCTTTCTATTGGACTGACGCCCCTAAAATATTTTGTGCGTGTTTTAGCGCAAATACGTGTCCTTCCTCGTCAAAGCTCGCTACAGCATCCTGGTGAATGACGATATCAAAGCCTTTATTATAGGCATCCACTGCTGTATGAAGAATGCAGATATCAGTACAGACTCCGGCAAGATGAAGCTCGGTAATGCCCCGTTCTCTTAATTTCAGTTCCAGATTTGTTCCTGCAAATGCACTATACCTTGTTTTGTCCACCTGCCAAACATTCGGCTGGTGGCGTATAGATTCATACAGGCTCTGAATGCTCCGATACAGGCCTCTTCCCTTCGTGCCTGCTATGTTATGAGGCGGGAAAAGCTTCCTCTCCGGATGATAATCATCTCCTTCTTCATGGCGGTCGAGGGCGAATACGACAAAATCACCTGCGGTCTGATACGTTTCGATTAATTGGTGAATAGCACCTTCGATTTTTTGTCCCGGTTCTCCGCAGGTGAGTGCCCCTTCCTCTGCCACAAAGTCCATCGTGTAGTCAATCACAATCAAGGCACGCGAATAGCCCATCAGCTTTCCCCTTCCTTTTTATGAATGCCGCACCAGCGGATTAAAAAGTCTGCATACACTTTCGTTACGTTTTTTACACTTTCAAGGTCCACCCACTCATCCGGCTCGTGCATTTTCGCCCCTGAAGGACCGTAGCATGTAACCGGAGTGTCATAGTAAAGACCATAATACCGGGCGTCTGTTGTTACTGGAAGCGCCTGTCTGCCGCATTGTTTTCCGGTCACCATTTCGTGGGCTTCATCGAGTTTGGCAAACAGCGGGTCATCCTCGGGCATCACCATACCCTCTGCATGAAAGCCAAAGGATTCAAAGGCCGGAGGATGCTCACGAAGCCATTCATCATCTTTTGTTTTATCAAGAATCCAATCGATTAAATCCTGCTTGCCTTCGGACGGGTCCTTCCCCGGGTAAACGGCAGAACGAACCTCAAGCGTGGCTTCTACAGGAATGTTGGAGGCAAAATCCCCGCTGTGCATCGTTCCTATCTCCACGTCGATCGGCTCTTTCATATGGGCAAATTCCGGCGGCTTTTGATCATCCCGGTTGACGTATTCCCGGTAGCTCTGCAGAGCCTCAATCACGCTCTGTGCTTTTTCGATGGCATTCGCTCCAACACCGGTTTGATCCGACTGCAGATTGCTACTCGTATCGATATGAATACGGAGCCAGAGGCTTCCGAGCTGGACGGTGGACGGGCACTGCCCGAACGGTTCCGGAATGAGAACGGCATCTGCCAGGTGCCCGGCATTCGCTGCAGCGAGCGTCCCATTGCCTGTCGCCTCTTCCTCGATAACCGTTTTGATGGAGAAATCAGCTGCCGGTTCATAGCCTGCATCCCGTATGGCTTTATAGGCATAAATCATTGCCGCCACACCGCTTTTCATATCGAGCACCCCTCGTCCGTAAAGGCGGTCTCCAATACGCTGCGCCCCCCATGGATCCACACTCCATTTGTGCTTTGGCTCAGGACTTACAACGTCCACATGGCCCTGGAAAAGCAAACTGCTGCCTTCGGAGTTCCGGGAACTGCGCGGTGCCTTCGCCACTACTACCGGCCGGCCCGCGTAGGACCACTCGCTTGGGGAGTACCCCGGAAGAGAGCTGATTTCTTTTTCATCGACATCCACTGTTTCCACGTCCATCTCTAGCTCGTTCTGAAAAAAATTCTTTAAGTATAATTGAAGCGATCCTTCATATTCGATCGTACTCGGAAACCTCGCGATCGTCTGTAAAAACTCTATTTCCTCTTCCCACAGCTTATCAACGGAAGCTAATACTTTTTGACTGGCATTGATGGTCTCGGTCACTCGCTCTCCCTCATTTCTGAAAAACTCTTTTTCTCTCTTCGACTTTTCCCATTTTCACTTCAAATTATGCTTCCGGTTTGAAAGTATTCCTTTTATAAAAACAGCTTCGGGCAATAGACACCGCCCGTTTCTGCATATAAAAAAGAGAAAACGACTAAGCGTTTTCCCCCTGAATCAATATGGAACTGTCCCACTGCAGCCAAAAACCTGCCGAAAACCAGGCAGCTGCAAGCGCCAATGTAAAAAAGAGTACGCCCCATACCTGCGCGGGGACGCGGCTCACCCGGTGCAATCCCGTAGCATCTCCGGCGTCCCCCGGCATCTGCAGACTCCGCTGCAAAATGATCCAGGCCGACCGGACCGACTGGATAACCAGAAGTACGCCGAGGATAAACATAATCCACATCATAAGCATGACCATATTTTCAATGAGCAGATACAGTCCCCCGCCCGAAGCTGCCAGTCCCCAGATGATTCCGGCAGGATTCCGCACCCAGAGAAGCGTGTTCCAAATGAGAAGACCTGTGAGGCCGATCATGAGTCCGCTGTACCAGCCGGAGGTAAATACCCAGCTGTAAAGAAGAGCCATCCCGCTTGCAAACGGGTAGCCGGCGAACGTTGTGAGCGCCTGACCAAGCTTTCCTTTATGGCCAGTTTCAGCAAGACCCTCCCTCGTATAAAATAAAGAGATCGACCGCACTTTCCCGCCGGTGGCAAGCGCCATGAAGGCATGCCCGTTTTCGTGCACCATTGTCTGAAACAGCGATAAATAGGTGCCGAGCACGGGGGTGTACGTAAGCGCCGTCAACACGACAGCTGCTGTCAGAAAAAACAGGATCGTTTCCATCATGACTCTTTTTCCCGGGCGTGAAGGGGAAGCGGACGATGACTTGCTACCGCCTGCTTTAACGCCTGCTGCATATATCCCATCCCGCTGTATTCCCGGAGCGGAAAAACGGTTCTCTCCATGGGCAGTATCCTCGTGATGACCGGATCGTATTTTTTGCCGAGCAGCACTACATACCGGTCGTATTCATTCATCTGCTTTTCCTGCCACTGCCGAGTGCAGAAAGCCCGGGAGATTTCCTCCTGCTGTCTTTTTCCAAATGTAACATCGTAATTTGTGTTAATAAGCTCCTGCGGGTACATAAAGCCGTGTTTGCCTGAGAGCACGGCCCACTGGTCAGCGAATGCCTCTGCGTAAGCCCGGCACAGCTGATGAAACGTACTCTGGTACACGTGCTTTACAGGCAGGGGCCCAAGATCAGGCTCCTTGTCCCAGGCTTTTTTCGCCCCGCAGGGAATTATTGCGAGCTGTTTCAATGCCATTCACCTTATTTCCTTGATTTTCGCGCACGACGTTTGTGGTCGCTTTCCGTTTTCCAGGTGTAGAGGGCTGGCACCAATAAAAGCGTCAGCACTGTCGAAAAGACAAGTCCCGTCACAATTGCTGTTCCAAGCGGCTGAAACAATGGATTGTCCCCCAGAGCAATCGGAAGAAGACCGGCGATGGATGTCAGGCTCGTCAACAGAATCGGCCGGAACCGCTCTTCTCCGGCTGCCACGACGGCTGTCCGCACGGACTCACCGCTTCGTATGCGCTGTTCCATAAATTCTATCATAACGACCGCGTTCCGTACGACGATACCAGCGAGGCTGACTGCCCCCATCATCGACATGAATCCGAGTCCCGTCTGTGTCAGGAACAAACCGAGAATGACCCCCGCAATTGCTACATACACTGCACTCAAAACGATAAACGGAATACGCAGCGAGTAGAACTGCAGCGCAAACAATATGAGCAGCAGGAACACCACGACAATGAATATCTGTCCAATATCAATAAATACATCGTTTCGTTCGGACGTTTCTCCACCTACCTGGACACTGACGCCGCCATATTCATTTTCAATTGAGTCAAGAGAATCCCCGGTGGCTGCTAAAATCTCGTCCTCGGAAGCATCTCCCGGATAAGCACGGACCGTAATGGTCCGTTCCGTATTTTCGTGCGGGATAGCGGAAGTCGTCGTTTCCTCTACACCACGTCCCAGGTCATTTAAAGTAACTGCTTCTCCGCCTTCGTCTCTGGCCAAAACGATTTGATCCAGGTCGCTGTTTGTTACCTGTTCTCCGTTATCGTACATTACCTGAACTGGTATGACTTCATTATCTGCGTTCCACTGGCCAAACGGGACTCCTTCACCGAGCAGGCGAAGCTCTGTACTTATAGTTTCGTTGGTTACACCTGTACCTTCCAGGGCTTCCCTGTCCTGCTCAAACCGCCACTGGTTTACGTTCTGATTGGCGTTCGAAACCGCTAAGTCAACACCTTCTGTTTCTGCAAACAGCGCTTCCACCTCCGCTGCTGCCGAAAACAGTTCATCCGTTTCTTCACCAGAGAGTTCAACGGCAATTGGGGCTCCAACCGGAGGCCCCGATTCAACAATCGATCCCTGGGCTTCAACGTTGTCAAAGGTGTTTCGAATCTCTCCCGGCCATATTTCGCTTCCTTCCCTTGCCGGGATTTCTTCAGGGTTTACGTATACGAGAAAATTCATATCATTCGGCCCGGCGGCACCGCTTCCCGATCCCCCCGAAAATACAGTGGGGATTTCCGTCCCTGCATATGAAGATACCGAGGTTACTCCTTCTTGTTCATGCAGCCAGCTGCTCACTTCCTCCGCCTCGGCCTCCATTTCTTCAAGCGGAGTATTTTCCGGCACAGAGGCTTCGATAAATACTTCCTCCCGCTCCGTATCCGGGAAAAACTCAAGCGGCGTGTAAGGCACGAGCGCAAATGCCGAGGTCCCCAGTATCAATCCGGCAAGCGACACAATAACCGGACGCTTCACGACACGTGTCAGCACTCGTTTGCTGTACCATCTCGCTGAGCGGTCAAGAAATGCGCCCAGAAATCCCGGCGACGTCCGCTTGTCCTTCTTTTTTCTTCTTTTCTCCACAATACCCCGGTAAATAGGGATAAAAAAGATCGCAAGCAGCGTGGACGAAATCAATACCGTAATCAGCACCACAGGGAGCGGACGGATAAATGAACCCGCCGCGCCCGGAAGAAATAAAAGCGGAAAAAAAGTGAATACGACAGCAAGCGTTGACACGATAACCGAGACAAGCACTTCCCGAACCCCGTTACTGGCTGCCTCAATCGAACTGTCTCCCATCCGGAGACGACGGTCAATGTTATCGTTTACGACAATAGCATCATCCACAAGAATTCCGAGCGAAATAATAAAAGCAATTAAAGAAATTTGATTCAGGCCAACATCGGTAAACGTAAGAGGAATCATTCCGATCGCAAGCGCCGCCGGGATCGATATGGCTACTGACAGTGCGGTCCGGATTCGCAGACCGATCGAGCAGACAATTAATACCGACACAAATGCCACCACAAAGGATATCGCCAGACTTGAAAATAAATCCTCCACGACGTCGCCCTGCGTATAGAGCTGGGTCAGCTCCATTCCTTCAGGCAGCTGCTGCTTAAAATCAGCTATTACTTCATCTAAATTGCTCTGTGCCTGTGGCACACTCGCGTTTTCCGCGAGAAAGAATGTTACCGACAGGGCCGACTGCTGATTATACTCCACCTGCTCCTCGATCGGAGCGTATGTGTTTTCCACTGTTGCGACATCGCCAAGCACAGCATTTTCTCCGTTGCCCTGCTGACCCGGACTTATTTCAATGCTTTCCCAGTCTTCCGTGTTTTCAAGCGCTTCAAGCTCTACTTGATAAAGCTCTCCGTCTCGCTGCCATTCGCCGGGCGGAACGACTTCCGAGGCGGAGGAGAGCGCCCCGATAACCTGGCCGGACTGCAGCCCCTCCTCCTCCATTGCTTCACTGTCGAGACGGACCTGCAGTTCACGCTCCACGTCGCCAGTGATTTCCAGACTGTCGATATCAGGTATTCCGGTGAATCGCTGTTCCCAGCTCTCAATGAGCTGTACCGCCTCCGGAACCGATTCTTCCTCTACCGTCAGCTGGTAGATAGCGAGTCCCTGCTGACTCAGCTCACTGTTGATGGACGGCTCTTCTGCGTCATCCGGAAACGAGGTGCTTACCTGCGACAGCTTCTGTTCGAGACTGTTCCACACCTGATCCGGATTTTCCGTACTCTCATCAAGCTCTACAGTAATGGACGACAGCCCGGGAGAAGACACTGAAGAAATCGACGCTGTGGCCGATTCATTATCAAGCTCTTCTTCAAGCTGGTTCGTGACCGTTGTTTCCACTTCTTCGGCCGAAGCTCCGGGGTAAACCGTGGTTACCTGGCCCACCGGCGGATTTGTTGATGGAATTTCTTTTTGCGGCAGCTGGAAAAAAGACAGTGTGCCGACAATAATGAGCATCACAATAAATAATAAAATCAGCTTTGGTTTTGCAATTATTTTTTTCACATTTCTCCCCCCAGTATCATTACCCCCAGTATACGTTGTTTTGAACGAAAATGACACTGGTGTCATTTAAATTTAAAAATTATTTACTGCCGCTTGATGCCATTTAAGAAAATATTATAAATAGTCTCCACCCATTCTTCCTCACTGAGGGACGGATCCGGAGCCTGCACCGCCACCATCAGCATCCGCGTGATGCCATGCGTCGGAAGATCCCCGCGGATGGCTCCTTCCCTTTTCCCGTCTTCGATCAGTGTATACGCCCGGCTCCCCAGCTGACCCAGGTACTGCTGGAGCTGCTCTACATTTATTTCCACCTGGGCCGAAGCATGGTGGTCCATGACCGGGAAAATGTCAAATGCCTGATGAACTGATGCCTGCTGCACCCACACCCGGATATAGGCCCTCATCCGCACTGAAAAGTCCGTCTGTCGGTCGGCTTCATCGAGCTGGGAAAATACCTGATCCAGCTTGTCGAGCATATAGGCTGTCACTAATTCTTCTTTTTTAGCGTAATAGTTGTAAATAGTGCTTCTCGCCACCCCGAGGCGCTCCGACAGGGCTTTGAAATGAAACGAATGGTAGCCTTCGTCCATGATTAACTTTTCTGTTTCCTGAAAAAGCGTTCTGCGGTCAATTGTTCGCTGCCTCGGCATCAGGCACTCCTCCTTTCCGGTTTAGTTTTAAGCAAAAAACAGCATATTAAGGCCTGCTGCACCGATAATGACGGCCGTGAGCGTACGAATATGCTTTTGCGGCAGCTTTTCGAAATAGCGGATCCCAATTCTTGTGCCAAGCAGCACACACACGATTCCTATAGGAATATAAAGTAGCAGCTCCCTCGAAAAGTCACCGGCGCCCGCGTGGGCAACGACAGTTAAAAGACTTCCGATGAGAAATGTAATCTGCAGGTTCGCTGTATAATGATACTTGTTGGCTGTTGTTAATAAAAAATAAACGACGAAAAAAGGCCCGCCAACGCCAAAAACGCCTCCTACCAGCCCACCGCAAAAACCGAGTGCCAGCGGAATCACCTTCGGCACCGGCCGCAGCTTTTTCTCCGGCTTTTGGGCAAAGGTATACACGACCATGCCGAGAAGCACGAGGCCGAGCACTTTTTTCAGAATGTCCATTTCCCCGAAGTTATGTAGTATAAAAAAAGCTGCAAGCCTTCCTGCAGCGGTGGCTGCCAGCAAATATCCGAGCTGCGCCCACTGGATGTGCTTATAAACCTTGCCTATAATGCTCAGGGCGGTAATCACGGATAGCGAAATAACAAGGAGTGAGCTGAACTGCAGCGTAAAGAAAAACGGCACAAAGCTCATCACGAATAAGCCGAAACCAAAGCCGCTGACGCCCTGGATAAAGCTTCCGGTAAAAATAATAACAGCGATTAAAACAAATTCCACAATGGCACTCATGTTGTCAGAACCCTTCATTGCATACTTACGCTATTGTATCACGCTTTAAATAAAGATAAAAAACGGGAGTGACTTTTGTCACGCCCGCTGATTCGCTGCAAAATAAATCATAAATTCATACAGCTGCATCGGCCATTCCCGTTTGGGGTGTTCTGCCGGCCAGTGCTGTTCAAGGTATTCAGGATATGACCCCATACAGTCATGCGCCGCCAGATCTATTAGCTCCGGCGTATGCGACTTCATGCCGTTATAGTACCGGTATTTGGCTTCCTTCTCTTCTTCGAGCGGAGATTTCCGCTTCGGCCACCGCCATTTTTTCTTTTCCTCCTGCTGGATGAATACGTACCGCTGCGACAGATGAAGCCGAAAGTCCTGCAGACGCTTGCGGTAGTAATCATCGAGCTCGTACAGCTCCGGCCAGGGCTTACGGAAATAGTGCATCCAGGCCTTCATAAACGGGGCAAGCACATCTCCTTCCACGATTACCGGCACGCCTTCCTCTTCCCATTGCTTCGCCTCCCGGTTCCGCTGTCGTTCAGCCTCGACCCACTCCCACGGCTCCTCAGGAATTTCCGCAAGTCGTTCGATCAGCCTGGCTTCAGGAAAATAACGCTTAAGCCGTTCAGACATCTCCGGGATCCACGCGTTGTTTTCTGCTTCCACCGTAATAATAGTCATTGGTGGTCCTGCCCGGTGCCAAATAAATATTTCATGCTTTCTGTGCTGTGCACAGGGGCATGGCAGGAGAAGTCCCGGCAGACATAGATTGTGGTCTTTCCGTTTTGCACCGGATAATCCTCTGCAAACGGGGCGGCCCGGCTGAGATCAGTGTTTTCTTCGGCGACCAGGCTCGTCACTTCGGGATGAAATGCACGCTGAATGTAGGTTTTTACCCGAAACGCTTCATCATCCTGTGCAGGCCGGATAACTACTTCCTTTCTGTCTCCGTGAAAAAGCACCAGCCCCTGCATAAGATGCCCAAAGGCAGTCGGCGCCTGTTCAATTGAAGCCGAAAAAGCTTCCCACGTTTTTTCAGCCGTTCGTTCAAATTCCATATTGCCGGCAAGACGGGCAAGCCTCATCAGCTGTACCGCAGCTACACTGTTGCCGGAAGGAGCGGCTCCGTCAAATGCTTCCTTCGGCCGGAACAGAAGGGATTCCCCGTCAGATGCTGTTAGAAAGAACCCCCCGTTTTCCCGGTCGCAGTAGTAGCTGATCATCGTTTCTGCCCAGGCAGATGCATTTTCAATATATTCCGGCTTCCACGTTGAGGCGTACAGCTCGGTGCTGGCCCAGATCATATTGGCATAATCATCCACGTACGCATCGTACTGCACGTCACCGTCTTTCCAGCGGGCTTGGAACCGCCCGTTTTGATCCTGAAGCCGGGTTTCAATAAAACGGTACGCCTCCTCAGCAAACCTCGTCCATTTTTCCTCCTGGAACACCCGTCCTGCTTTAGCCATTGAGGCAATCATCCAGCCATTCCAGGACGTAAGTATTTTTTCATCCCGGAATGGACGAACCCGCTTTTCCCGATATTCATATAAAGCCTGCAATGCCTCACGGCGTTCAGCATCGCTCCAGCCGGCAGTCGGACGGTTGATCCGGTTGGGAATGCTTTTTCCTTCAAAGTTTCCGGCAGGGTCGATACCGTACTCAATCGCAAACTGTTCGCCGCGCTCCTCCCCGAGCACATCTTCAATCTCTTCCGGGGTCCAGACGTAAAATCTGCCTTCTTCCCCTTCACTGTCAGCATCTTCTCCGCAGAAAAACGCCCCTTCTTCATGCGTAAGGTCCCGGTGGACGTACTCAATAATTTCCTCCACCACTTCTTTATATCTCGTTTCCCCCGTCAACTGATAGGCCTCCGTATAAGCCATCAGAAGCAGCGCGTTGTCGTACAGCATTTTTTCAAAATGAGGCACCAGCCAAGCCTGATCTGTCGCGTAACGGGAAAAACCACCGCCAATATGGTCTCTGATGCCTCCAGAAGCCATCGCGTCGAGCGTGGAGGTGGCCATATACAGTGCACCCTCGCTTTCAAACTGATGATAGTAATGCAGCAGATACATCACAATATGCGGGCTTGGAAATTTCGGGGCAGAGCCGAATCCGCCGTAGGAGGAATCAAACTGCTGGGTAAAGGCCCGGAACGCTGTATGCACGTTGCTGATATTCAGCTGTCTCGTTTCCACAGCCCGCGGCTCGAGCGCTTTGGAAATATCATTTCCCACCTGTGCCACCCGTTCGGGATCGTCCCGGTAAATATCTGAAAGCTGACTCAGCACGTCCATGATCCCCGGCATGCTCCCCATTTGATTCCGCGGAATGTAGGTGGCTGCATAAAAAGGCTTCTGATCCGGTGTAATGAAGACGTTCAGCGGCCAGCCGCCGTGCCCGTTCATGGCCTGGCATGCTGACATGTAGATGGCATCCACATCCGGGCGCTCCTCCCGGTCTACCTTCACCGGTACAAATTTTTCATTTAAAACCGCTGCCACTTCCGCATTTTCAAAGCTCTCCTGCTCCATTACATGGCACCAATGGCACGTTGAATACCCAATAGACACCATTAGCGGTTTGTTTTCTGCTTCTGCCTTCTCAAAAGCCTCTTTTCCCCACGGGTACCAGTCCACCGGGTTATTTTTATGCTGCTGGAGATAGGGCGATTTTTCGTATTGTAGACGGTTCAACCAATCACGTCCTTTCTTACTGGTATTTATTCACGAAAAAGAAGCTGCCCAAACAGGGAAGATATTTTCATCGCCCAGGCAGCTTCCCTTAAATTTTTTATGATAGAATCTAAATGAAATGATCAACATAAACTGTTTAAAAAGTGAGGATACACAATGATTGCAAAAACAGAAGAGGATTTTCAGGGATTACGGGAAATTGGTGAAATTTGCGGGGCGATTCGCGACAAATTAGTCCATGCGGCTGAACCGGGAATCACCACAAAGGAACTTGATGACATGGCAGAAAAGCTTTTCGACCAATCAGGAGCTCAGTCTGCACCAAAGGGAGTATACGATTTTCCCGGGCAGACGTGCATCAGCATTAATGAAGAAGTAGCTCACGGAATTCCGGGTGAGCGGACCATTCAGGAAGGCGACCTGGTCAATATTGATGTTTCCGGTTCGAAAAATGGTTATTTTGCCGATACCGGGGTTTCTTTTGTGGTCGGTAAAGCCGACCCCGTATTACAGAAAATATGCGAAGCTGCGAAAGAAGCGTTTGACGCCGGACTTGAGAAGGCAAAGCCGGGGTCGAAAAAAAGCGCTCTCGGAAAAGCTGTGCACAATGTGGCAAAACAGTACAGTTTTACTGTTATCAAAAATCTTACCGGGCACGGTATCGGATGCTCGATTCATGAGCCGCCGGAGCATATTTTCAACTACTTCTCCCGCTGGGACGATGAAATTTTAAAGGATGGCACGGTTATTGCCCTTGAGCCGTTTATCTCTACATCGGAAGAGGAGGTCTTCCAGTCTGACGACGGATGGACCCTTTTGACTGATAACAGCTATGTGGCTCAGTACGAGCATACAATTATTCTCACTAAGAACGGACCAATTATTACCACATTGTAAAAGCCGGGTTCTTTTATATTTATTTCCTGCTGCAGGCAATTCCCCTCCTGGTTTATGTCTAAATTTCTGCTGATGCGGGAACAGCCTACTATTATCCAGTTCAGGAGGTACATTATGGCAGCACAACAAACAGTCAGTTCTTTTTTATACGACCGCCTTGAAAAAGAAGGCATTACAGAAATCTTCGGCGTACCGGGCGACTATAATTTTGCCCTGCTCGATGAACTTGAAAGCTATAGCGGCATACGCTTTGTCGACAACCGGAATGAGTTGAATGCCGGCTACGCCGCTGATGGGTATGCGCATGTTAAAGGGCTCAGCGCTATGATCACCACGTTTGGTGTCGGGGAATTGAGCGCTTCAAACGCTGTCGCCGGCGCCTACAGTGAACACATACCGTTAATCCACATTGTCGGGTCTCCGGCCTCTTCCATGCAGGAAAACGGCGTTAAAGCCCATCATACCCTGATGGACGGCGACTACTCGGTATTTCTCCGTATGCATCAGGAAATCACATGCTACGCAGTGAAAATCACTGCTGAAAACGCCACCGAGGAAATTCCGAAAGCCATCGCTTCCGCTGTCCGGGAACGAAAACCAGTCTATATTGATGTCCCCCAGGATGTGGCAGCCGCCTCCATTGAAACGCCGGGGGTGCAGCAGGAGCTCTCCTATACGAGCGACGAGCTTGTCGTCCAGGAAACCGCCCAGCTAATGAAAGAAACAATTGATCGGGCAGAAAAAGCAGTGCTGCTTGTAGATATTTTTACCTCCCGCTACCATATGGAGAACAGTATTTTGCAGCTCGCAGAGCACTTAAACATTCCTACAGCCCAGATGATGCAGGGAAAAAGCGGATTTAATGAGCAGCACCCGCTGTATATCGGCATATACGGCGGCGCCTTTGGCAGCCAGCAGGTGCGCGATTATGTAGAAAGCGCCGATTTAATTATTACTGCCGGCCTGCTTGAATCCGACTTTAATATGGCGAAATTCACCGCCGATCTCCCCGTGGAGAAGCGGATTGACATTCAGCCGCAGAGTGTTTCCGTTCAAAACAAAGCTCGTTATAATACGGTGGTCGCGGAAGTAATTGATGCTCTTACCGTAATGGAGTGCCGGACATTTGAGGGGCCGGAATATTTTCCTTCCTTCTATGATTTTCCGTCTGAAAACTATTCCGAACAACTGCTGGCAGGAACGTACTATCCTATTATCCAAAAAATGCTCCGCCCCGAGGATATTGTTATCGTTGAAACCGGCACCTTTTCCTACGGTCTGCCACATGTACGTCTTCCGGAGCACACACTGTTTATTTCCCAGGGCTCATGGCAGAGCATCGGGTACGCCCTGCCGGCAACCTTTGGGGCCCAGCTTGCAGCCCCGGAACGGCGCGTGCTTTTATTTATCGGGGACGGTTCGTTTCAGCTGACCGCCCAGGAGCTGAGCGCGATGGCCGAACAGAATCTTAAACCGGTGATTTTCTTTTTAAACAACGACGGCTACACAGTAGAACGTTATTTGAATACAGAAAATACACATGCCCGCTACAACGATATCCCGCGCTGGGACTATATTCAGCTCGTCAAAAGCTTTTACCCGGAAGCCGAAACGAGAAGCGTTTCCTCTTCCGCTGAATTCGAGGAGGCTGTTGCCCGTCTCGACCAGCCAGATACACTTCATTTTATTGAAATGAACGTTGATGACCAGATGGATGCCCCAATCCACTTGAAGCGGCTTCGTGAATTTGCCGAAGGCCGCAGCTCATAGGCAAATACAAAAAAAGCCAGCCCGTTGTCATGAAGGGCTGGCTTTTTCTATTATGGGATTAACGTTTAATCAAGGCTGACAATTCGCTTTCAAATACCTTTGTATCCTTTTGATTGTATGTTCTCAGCATTACCGTAAGAATACCTTCCATTTCCCTTTTCGCCTCTATCTTCGTTACTTCAGCATACGCCCGCAGCTCATCGTCCGGGTACACCGGTTTTATAAATTTAATGTGATTCATTTCCGTACCTGCTACGACATCTTCTCCGTACATCCCTGTTTCCACCCAGAGTTTAAACGTGATACTGATCGTATGAATACCCGAAGCAATAATACCGTTGAACCTTCCCGCGGCAGCTTTTTCTTCATCTATATGCATGTACTGCGGGTCAAATTCACGCGCAAATCGCAGGACGTCTTCCTTTGTAACCCTGTATGTGTTTGTTTCAAATATTTGTCCCAAAGTAAATGTATCAAGCTTCATTTTTCCCCTCTTCCTCTGTCTCCCGAATTAAATCACTTATAAAAACAGTATACTTATACTAGCATACTTTCACCCAGCTTATAAAAACCGCCGCAGCTTTAAAATTCTGCAGGCTTTTTAAAATAAATAGTGGGTCTATGTTTAAACCTTTCCATTATTGGCTATAACATAAGCAGTACATCATATTGCATGGCGGGAATAACCAGATAAAAAGCTGAGTTATGAGCCAGAGAAGGGAGATTCCTCTTTTTTCTGGCTCTTTTTTTATGTTTTTGGAAGGGGGGGGGCGGCTCACCAAACGCCAGAGCATGATATTGTTTTATGCAAGAAATGGACGATACAAATCCAATTAAACATTCTAACTATCTACTACGAAAAGGGGTTATCATTTATGTTTTTTCATCGTAAAGAGCTGCAATTTCACGCAAAACCAGATCGTCCGGATCCTGTCTATGCCAAAAAACTGCAGGAGATACTCGGCGGCCAGTTTGGGGAAATCTCTGTAGCGATGCAGTACATGTTCCAGGGCTGGAACACCCGTGGCAACGAGCAGTATAAAGATATGTTGATGGACACCGGTACGGAGGAATTCGGTCACATCGAAATGATCGCGACCATGATCGCCCAGCTGCTTGACGACACGCCAGTCGAAGAACAGGAAGAAGCAGCTAAAAACCCTATCGTTGAATCCATCATGGGTGACATGAATCCGCAGCACGCGATTGTTTCCGGTCTGGGTGCCGTGCCTAAGGACAGCAATGGTGTCCCTTGGAATGCCGGCTATATTATTGCGAGCGGCAATGTTCTAAGTGATTTCCGGGCCAATCTTAACGCGGAATCGCAGGGACGTCTCCAGGTGGCACGCCTGTATGAAATGACCGAGGACAAAGGCGTCCGTCAGATGCTTTCCTTCTTACTCGCCCGGGACACTATGCACCAGAACCAATGGGCCGCAGCGATCAAAGAACTCGAGCAAAAAGAAGGCTTCACTGCACCTTCCACAGTACCGGCACAATGGGAAGCAACCGAGTTTTCCCATCAGCTGATGAACTTCTCGGAAGGGGAGCAGAGCGCTAATCTCAACTGGTTGAAAGATAAAGCGCCGGACGGCCACTCCTTTGAATATGTATCTGAACCAAAGGCTCATGGCGGCAAACCTGAGTTGAAGCCTGCCCCTGACTACATGCACAACACCCTTCCAGACATGGATAAAAAATAAACAGAGGCTGCTGTTCTTTACATCTGCAGCCCCGCCTGTTTTATAATTTCTGATGAAATAAAAAAGAGTAACCCCGTGTTGAATACACGGGGTTACTCTTTTTATATACAGTTACCAGCGGGCGGTCACCATTTTCTTGCGGGTGTAGAACTCCACCCCGTCCTTGCCGTTCGCATGCAGGTCGCCGTAGAAGGAGTCCTTCCAGCCGGAAAACGGGAAGAACGCCATCGGCGCCGGCACGCCGACGTTGACCCCGAGCATCCCGGCGTCGATCGTCTCCCGGAATTCGCGGACGTGGTGCCCGGAGCTCGTGAACAGGCACGCGCCGTTCGCAAACCGCGATTCGTTCGCCCACGCGATGCCGGCCGTCAGGTCCGGCACCCGCACAATGGATAAGACCGGCGCAAACAGCTCGTCCTGCCAGATGGTCATGGTCTGCTGCACGTGGTCAAAGATCGTCGGCCCGATAAAGTAGCCGTCCTTCGCCACCTCGTCCTGGCGGCCATCGCGCACGAGCGTCGCGCCTTCCTCGACGCCTTTGTCAATGTAGGCCTTCGTTTTCTCGAGGTGGCCTTCGCGGATCACCGGCCCGAGGAACACGTCCTTGTCGCGGCCGTTGCCGATGGTGACGTCGTCGGCATACGACTGGATTTTTGCCACCAGCTGGTCGGCGACGCTTTCCTGCACCGCGACCACGGAGGCGGCCATGCACCGCTCGCCGGCGGAGCCGAAGGCGGCGTTTAAAATCTGCCACGCCGCGTTATCAAGATCCGCGTCCTCCATCACGAGCGTATGGTTTTTCGCCCCGGCGAGCGCCTGGACGCGTTTGCCGTGCGCCGTGCCGGTTGTATACACGTACTCGGCGACCGGCTGGGAGCCCACAAAGGAAATCGCCGGCACGTCCTCGTGCTCCAGCAGGCCGTTGACCACGTCATGCGCGCCGTGCACCACCGACAGGACGCCCTTCGGGAGTCCCGCTTCCTCGAACAGCTCGGCGAGCCGGTTCGCAAGCATCGGGGTCCGCTCGGACGGCTTCATCACGAACGTGTTGCCGCAGGCGATCGCGAGCGGAAACATCCAGCACGGCACCATCATCGGGAAGTTGAACGGGGTGATCCCGCCGACCACGCCGATCGGATAGCGGTACATGCCCGACTCAATGTTGGTAGCAATGTCCGGCAGCTGGTCGCCCATCATAAGCGTCGGGGCCCCGGCGGCGAATTCCACGCATTCGATCCCGCGCTGCACTTCGCCTTTGGCCTCCTTCAGGTTTTTGCCGTTTTCGAGGGTGATAATTTCGGCGAGCTCGTCCCAGTGGCGGATGAGCAGCTGCTGGTAGGCAAACAGGATGCGGGCGCGCTGCGGGACGGGCTTTTTCGACCAGTCGCGGTACGCCGCTTTCGACGCCTTCACCGCCTCGTCCACTTCGTCCTTCGAGGAGAGCGGCACGTGCGCGATCACCTCGCCGGTGGCCGGATTGTACACCTTGTCGGTCGCGGACCGGGACTCCACCCATTCCCCGCCGATAAAATTTTTCAGGGTCGTTACTGCTTGTTCCTGCATAATAAAATTCCTCCTTTAGTATAGTAAAATGTTTAAAAAATTGAATAAGCTATAACAGCCAGGAATAAAACAATACAAGGCACGACAACGCTCACAAAAAATATAGGTTTATAAGATCTTCTGTGCGTTTCTCCACAAATAACTCTTACTGTAGTCACCACATACCCATTATGCGGAAGAGAATCAATTCCTCCGGAAGCCAGTGCAGAAATTCTGTGCATGTCTCCCGGGTTCAATCCTTGAGCCATGTAAATAGGTGCCAGGATAGGAAGTGCAATACCTAAACCTCCGGAGGCCGAGCCTGTAATGCCACAAATAACTGTTACACCTATAGCTAAACCTAATAATGGCGGACCTGGCATATTCACCAGTCCATTAACTACGGTATCAAAGGCTGCTACCTGAGCTGCTACACTTCCAAAGCCGACCACAGCACATGTGTTTGCTAAAGCTACTAAAGCATTCTGCGTACCAGTTGCCAGGTAGTCCCAAAAAGCCTGCAGGTATTTATTCATACTTACACAAGCTAATGCGATCCCTGTAGTTAAAGCGATTAACAAAGAAGATGTAGGATCGATAAACTGGGATAATACATTTAAAATAATAATTACTAAAATTAAAGGAGCGAATGCCAGGAAAATATTCGGCAGTTTTTGCTGATGCTCCGGGTTCGGATCATGCTCCGGCTCAAGCTCTTCTGCTTCAACTGCCGCAGCGGTTTCCTCTTTAGTCTTATTAGAAGGTCCATACGGGAGTGAAAATTCTTCTCCGTTATCACTTGCTTTTTTCACCAGCTTCCCAAGCCACCAGCCTCCGGAGACCATAACCAACAGAGCATTGAGTACACCTATGATGCCCCCGGCTGTAGGCGCCGTATCAAAAAATTCTGTTGGTATAATATTTTGAATTTCCGGAGACCCCGGGGCTGTCATCGTAAATGATATAGAACCGAACACTAAAGCTGCCGGAATAAACCTATGTGGAAAATTTGCAGCCTGGAACAACGAAACAGCTATAGGATAAACCGCAAATCCAACCACAAATAAACTAACACCACCGTACGTCATAATCGCAGCGGCAGCTACTACCGCAAAAACAGCCCGCTTCGCACCAAGCTTTTCTTTCGTCCAATGGGCAATACTGTCTGCCGCTTTGGTTTCCTGGATAATTTTCCCAAAAATTGCTCCAAGAAGAAATACTAAAAACCATGAAGCAAAATAATCAGTAAAACCGGTCATATAGTTATCCAAAAGGGCATTTTGAAGGTTTAACCCCCCTGTTAATGCCACAACAATGGAACTAAGCAGTGCTGCTACGATGATATTAATGCCCTTCATCGTAAGATATATTAACAGAGCAAGAGAAGCAATCAGCCCTAACATTCCGACAATACTCATTTTTTCCCCTCCCGGCTACCTCACGGTTTTTTCAGCATAATTATAGTCATAGCAAACCTGGTATAGCTCTTTCATTTCCTCCGCAGAAGGTACTTTAGGATTTTTTCCAGGACTGCCGCTTTCAAATGCATCTTTCACCATTTTGTCGATAACGCTTTCAAATTCTTTTTGTTCAATCCCCCATTCCTGCAGATTAGGTATTTGTAAATTCCGGCATAGTTCTTTAACAGAGCTGATAGCAATATCCGCTGCTTCTTCATTTGAATATTTTTCAGCTTCTGGTCTGAAAATCCTGCCTAAATCAGCTAAACGCTCAATAGCATCTTCCCGGCTGAACTCCATTACAGCCGGCAGGAGCATAGCGTTTGAAAAACCATGTGGTACGTGAAAAAGGGCTCCAATAGGACGCGACATTCCATGAACCAGGCATACAGACGAGTTTGAAAAAGCCCACCCTGCCTGCAGGGCACCTAAAGCCATTTGTTCCTGTGCCTCTACATCTTCTGGATCATTATACGTTTTTTGCAGGTTCGGCACGATTAATTCCATTGCCGAAAGCGCCATCATGTCTGACAGTGGATGCGCTTTTTGAGAAATATACGCTTCAATGGCGTGACTTAAAGCGTCTACTCCGGTAGCAGCTTTGACTTTCGCGGGGGCCGATTTAGAAAGCTCCGGATCAATAATAGCTGCTTCGGGTAAAAACGCCGGCTGTTTTATCATCATTTTCACTTCATTAGCAGTGTTTGTAATTATCGTAACGTCTGTAGCTTCCGAGCCAGTACCGGCAGTAGTTGGAATGGCAATATGAGGTGAAGGCAAATGGGAAGCCTGCTTTTTCCCACCCATATAATCACCTATATACCCGCCATTGGTACTAACTACCGCTACCGCTTTAGCTGTATCAATGCAGCTCCCCCCGCCTATGGATAAAACTACATCACACTCCTCCTGGCGGAAGAAATGCAATGCTTCTTCCACGAACTTGTCTGTAGGTTCTGATCCCACACCGTTATAAACGATGCTCTCTACATTTTCTTCCTGCAAATAAGTACGGCACTTCTCAATGTATCCTAATTTTTCTATCATTTGATCGCTGATAATAAGTGCTTTTTTCCCTTTTCGGGCGGTTTCTTTTCCTACCTGTCGAAAGGACTCTTTGCCATAGTGAATAATTGCTGGCGATTGGAAAGCTGTAGGTATATTCATTAAATTTCTCCTCCTTTGCATTATTCTTATTGCAAGAAGCGTGCCAACTTTTAAATCCCCTCATAATAACGCTTACAAAATAAAAACTGTAGAATATTTGTACATTCTACAGTTTAAGTGTTATTACTATATATACCTACTTTAGATTATATTTTTTTAACTTTTGATATAGAGTGGTACGATGAATGCCTAATTCTTTTGCCGTTTTTAATTTATTCCCTTGATTTTTTTCAAGAGAATTACTAATAATCTGCTTTTCTTTCTCTTCATCATTGGCTTTCAAAATTGGAAGCTCTCCTTTTATACTTCTGCTCTCTGTCTCTACCAATAAGTAAGGGGGCAGATGTTTTTTTTCAATTACTTCTTCTTCCAGCAAGACCACCAGATTTTCTATCACATTTCTTAACTCCCGAATATTTCCTTCCCATTTATATTGAATAAAGACCTGCAGGGCTTCAGAAGAAATAGATTTTGTCTGCACCTGATGTTTGCTGCATATTGACGTTAAATAGTGGGCAACAAGAGAAGGAATATCTTCTTTTCTTTCCCGAAGAGGAGAAATGGGAATTTCCACGATATTAATTCTATAATATAAGTCTTCCCGGAAGCTGCCCTTTTTTACTTCTTCATATAGATTCCGATTCGATGCAGCTATGACACGGGCGTCCGTTTTAATTGATTCGAGGCCTCCTACCCTTTCAAATTCTCTTTCCTGCAGCACCCGAAGCAGTTTCGTCTGCATATAAGGCGGCATTTCGCCTATTTCATCCAAAAACAATGTTCCTTTCTGGGCTAATTCAAACTTTCCGGGCTTCCCGCCTTTTTTTGCTCCGGTAAAAGCTCCTTCCTCATAACCAAAAAGTTCAGATTCAATTAGATGCTCCGGGACTGCTCCGCAATTAACGCTTACAAACCGACCGGTTGAAAAAGGGCTTAATTCATGAATGCCCTGGGCAAACAGCTCCTTTCCAGTTCCGCTTTCCCCTGTCAGAAGAACCGTTATCTGCTTTTTAGCAATTTTTCTTGCCAACGATTTTGAGTGCATGGTGCTTTCACTCTGTCCAATGATTTCATCAAGCGTGAATCTGGCACTGCGTTCTGCACTTACATTCACGGCTTCATTTGTTAACTGCTCACTTCTATAGCTTTTCTGCATATTTTCATAAATTTTATAAAGCTCATTTAACCCTTCAAAGATAAGCATTCCTACAGCTCCGACCACTTTACCGTTCTTCCATAGCGGGAGCCGGTGAACCACCATTGCCTGGCCATTAATATACTGGATAGCCCCGCGCTCCGGGAGCCCGGTGCGAATCGTGTGGTGCAGTTTTGTGTTTTCTATGATTTCCTCCACTTGCTTTCCTAACGCATAATGTTTATCAATCCCAATAAAACGGCTGTACGCATCATTAAATTGAATAATAATCCCGTTATGATCTACTACTGCCACCCCTTCGTAAGCCCTTTCTAAAACGATATCCAAAATTTCAGCTGTATGTTCGAGTTTATCTGCTTTTTGCAATAAATCTGACAGTCCATCCGATATATTACTCCGATTCAGTACCCCTGTAAGCTTGTTATTTTCATCTCTTACAACAAACCATGCCGACTTACTTCTATAAACATTCAGCAGTGGTTCATTCTCCTGAACGATAATGAAATCTTCTTTGCCTAAAAAATCTGCAACCGGACTGCTTCCCGCCCCGGATAAAATATATGAAAGCATAAGCCGCGGCGTAACGAGTCCAATTGGTTTATTATCACTGCTTACAATGACCACATTTTCCTTTCGGGACGCTGCCATCAATTCCGCCAGCTCCTGTACACTGTTATCTGCTTCTGCAGTCAAAGGTACAGAATCCATCCAATCCTGTACTAAAAAATTATCCTCCAATTCCTTGATTCTTCTTTGCGGTTCGAAATAGTTATCCAAAACAAGCCTCCTTGATTACATTTTTTAATTAACAACGGCTCAAATATAGAAATTTTGATTATTAACTATCTTTTCTTTTTATTATAGTATTTTTAACAATACTTTGTACTTCAATTGCATCACTTATGTATAAATATTAATGTACTTCAGGTTACTATGCATAATGTTTTTTTATTATGTAAGCTCCCTTACACTGCGGTACTTATGCTTTGAATAATTACTTTCCACCGTGATACATTGTTCCAACAATAATGTTTCCGGCTTACTAACGGCATAAATGGTTTTACCACGGGCCACACTTGATATGCCTGTGTTTTGAAAGGATTGAAGACTTTTGCTCCCACTTCCCCGCTGGTTAAAAACTGCTTTAGTTTTATTAGCATTTGGCACCGTTTCTTACTTCACTCATTTTCATCTGGAGATCCGTCCGCCTGATATCCGCGACTTCATCTTGTCGGTTGGTTGGTGGGGTCCGGTTATTTTCTTTATTGTTTATACGATTGGCCCGTTTGTCTTCTTCCCGACCTCTGTCCTTTCGCTTGGAGCAGGCCTTGCCTTCGGTGTGTGGCCCGGGGTTCTTTATATTATTATCGGTGCTACAGGCGCCGCGTCCACAGGCTATGTTATGGCCAGGCTGTTTGGCAGGTCCGTATTAAAAATGGACAGCTTCTCCTGGTCGGAAAAGCTGTTCCATCAGATGGAAAAACGCGGCTTCTTATATATTTTTGTCCTCCGGCTCATCCCCATTGTGAGCTTTGATTTACTCAGCTACGCAGGCGGGATTGCCAGGGTCCGTTTTTCTTCATTTATTCTTGCTACCGTTCTCGGCATGATCCCTGGAACGTTTGCCTACAGCTTTCTTGGTGCTAGTATTGCTTCAGGCAATATTTTTATATTCATCATTGCTGCAGCTTTATTTTTATTGTTAATCGGCATCACGTATTACTTCCGCAAGCCCGTCAAACGATGGCTCGGCCTTTCTCCTGACAAGCCTTAAAGGCTTAAGACCAACATATTAAAACAGATGAATGATTCCCCGGCCAGACAATTTAAATAATCAGAAATGAATAGGAGAATTTTTATAGCGATTGCGGCTGCAGATGTTGGTATGCAGGCAAACCAGGTCAAAGCGTAAAAACCCATGGATTGAATGAATAGCAACAGGGGTATCCGTACAGGGTATTCCTGTTTTCTCTTTCTGTATTTTCTCTAGCACTAAAAATGAAAGGATCGATAGCATGTCTATGAACTTATTTTCTCTTTCCAAACAGGTGGCTGTGGTCACCGGGGGCGGCAGCGGCATTGGAAAAACAATGGCCGAAACACTGGCCGGTGCTGAAGCCCACGTAGTCATTCTCAGCCGTACCCAGAGCAAAATCGAAGAAGCAGCTGACGAGATCAGCAATGAAACAGGGGCAAAGGTAACTCCTCTTGTATGCGATGTGACGGATAAGGACCAGGTGGCACAAACCGTCTCGCGTATTATGAATGATTTCGGCCGGATCGACGTTCTTGTTAATAACGCCGGCACCGCCGCTTATGGCAAAGTAGAGGATATAAGCGAAGAGGACTGGGAGCATGTGTTCAATACGAATCTGAAGTCTGCGTTTCTCATGACCCAGGCCGTCGTTCCCCACATGAAAAAAGCTAATTACGGCCGCATTGTGAATACGGCTTCGGTAGCCGGCGGCGTAAGCTTGTTCTTCAGCTCTGTATACGGTCCGAGCAAGGCAGGCCTTATCCACTTTACTAAACAGTTGTCAGGCGAGCTTGCTCCGTACGGCATTACGGTGAACGCGATCAGCCCGTGGTTCTTTAAAACAGATTTTAATGCCGGCTCCCTTGAAGACGACGATTTCCGGCATTCCGTTGAACAGCGCACCCCGGTTCAGCGCACCGGACGTCTTGACGAACTTAAAACCTCTGTTCTGTATCTGGCCGCTCCCGGATCGAGCTATGTGAACGGCCAAAATATTTACATTGACGGTGGCATGACTTCATTTGGGGCTGTCCCAAAATTCGAATGATAGCTCTTTTAAGCGGAAGCTGGAGATGTTTCTCCGGCTTCTTTTTTCGTGGT